>JBFXJV010000329.1:0-4198 GCA_050174515.1 Methylocystis sp. | reverse complement strand
GCGCAACAAGATCGAACGCTATGGCGTCGAGCGAGATCTGCGCGATGACGACGAGTAAAATTTCTCGTCCGGCGAATATGATCGATCTCCTCTCGGAGAGCGCCGGCCTGCCGGAAGACGCGCAGACGGAGAATATGTGGCTCGAAGTCATTCATCGGGTCGACGAGGTTTATTCCGATCTCATTCGCTATGAGTCAGATCTCGAAATCAAAAACGCCGAGCTTGAGGAAGCTCAGCAGTTCATTTCAAGCGTTATTGCTTCCGTTTCGGATATCCTCGTCGTGTGCGACGAGAAGGGCCGCATCCTTCAGGTCAATCCCGCCTTTCAGCGCATCACCGGCATGAGCGAGATACAAATGCTCGGCGCGAGCCTTGCGGATTTCCTGATCGAGGAGGATCGCGCCGGCGCCCTGCAGAAGATTGCTGAAGGCGTCGCTGGCAGGGTCACGGAATGCGAGCTGCGCTTTCTTGCAGCGAATGGCGCCTCCGATCTCATGGCGATCAATTTCTCCGCCCGGTTCGATCATGCCGGGCGGCGCGTCGGCGCCGTCCTCACCGGACGCCCCATCGGCGAGTTGAAGCGCGCCTATGAAGCGCTGCACCGCGCGCATCTCGAATTGCAGCAGGCGCAGCGCAAACTCGTCGAGCAGGAAAAGATGGCGAGTCTGGGCCGGCTCGTTGCGGGCGTCGCGCATGAGCTCAACAATCCCATCAGTTTCATTTACGGCAATATCCACACGCTCGACAAATATCGCGGGGCGCTTTCCGAATTTCTCGAAAAGTCCAAGGCGAGCGCGCGGAACGACGAGCTGCGGCGCCGCTATAAAATCGACGCCATTCTTGCCGATTTGCCGTCGCTCATCGAAGGCATGATGGACGGCGCGGTTCGCATCAGCGACATTGTAAGGAATTTGCGGCGGCTGTCTTTCAGCCGGCCGGCGGAAACGCAGCGCGTCGATCTTGAGCGCATCGCGCGTACGGCGGCGAATTGGGCGGCGCGCAGCAAGAAGACGCGGGCGGAGATTTGCTTCGATTGCGAGGCGGGCGTCGTCGTCGAGGCGCACGAGGGGCAGATTCACCAAGTGCTCGTCAATCTCATCGACAACGCCTTCGATGCGACGAAGGACGTCGCGACGCCTAGCATTCGCGTCGCGATCCGCACGACGAGAGCGCGCGCGGAAATCGTCGTGGAGGATAATGGGCGCGGACTGTCGGACGTCGTGCTCGACAAAGTGTTCGAGCCTTTTTTCACCACCAAGGTGGTCGGGGAAGGGACGGGCCTTGGCCTTTGGATCAGCTATTCCATCGTCAAGGAACATGGCGGCTCGATCGTCGCAGCCAATCGGCCGGATGGGGGCGCGATTTTCACTGTGCAGCTGCCAATGAATGGCGCGCCGCCGCAGTTCAGAGCGGACGAAGGCGGATGAGTACGGGCGCTTTCAATATCTTGTGGCTTCAGGCCGGAAGTTGCGGCGGCTGCACCATGTCCATGCTTGAGCATGGCTCCGGCGGCTTGTTTCACGAACTCGGGACGCTCGGCGTCAACCTTCTCTGGCATCCGAGCGTCAGCGAGGAGACCGGAACGGAGGCGCGTCTCGTTCTGGAGCGCATCGAAGCAGGAGAAACGCCGCTCCATGCGCTTTGCATCGAAGGCGCGATTCTCTGCGGGCCGGACGGAACAGGTTTCTTCAATCGTCTCGCCGGCACGCAACGCGCCATGCTCGATTGGGCGCGCGCTCTTGCAGCCAAGGCCGATTATTGTGTGGCCATTGGCTCATGCGCGACCTTTGGCGGCGTTCCCGCCGCCGACCCCGATCCCACCGACGCCGCCGGCCTGCAATATCGCAAGGCGGTTGCGGGTGGCGCGCTCGGCGCCGATTATCGCTCACGGCGCGGACTGCCCGTGATTAATGTCGCGGGCTGCGCGCCGCATCCCGGCTGGATCATGGAAACGCTCGCGGCGCTGGCGCTCGACGCCATGACGGCGGAAGACCTCGACGCGCTCGGGCGGCCGAAATTCTATGTCGACCATCTCGCGCATCATGGCTGCAGCCGAAACGAATTCTACGAATTCAAGGCGAGCGCGGAAACATTGTCGCAGCGCGGCTGCCTGATGGAGCATCTCGGCTGCAAGGCGACGCAGGCCGCTGGCGATTGCAATCAGCGCGGCTGGAACGGCTCCGGCTCCTGCACCAAAGGCGGCTTCGCCTGCATCGCCTGCACCTCGCCCGGTTTCGAGGATATTCGCGACTACCACCGCACGCCGAAAATCGGCGGCGTGCCGATCGGCCTGCCGCTTGACATGCCGAAAGCCTGGTTCATGGCGCTTGCCGCCCTGTCGAAATCGGCGACGCCGCAGCGCGTACGTAGGAACGCCACCGCCGATCATGTCGTCGTGCCGCCGCGCGGCGCGAGAAAGCCGAAGGAATGACCCGTCTTCTCGTCGGCCCTTTCAATCGCGTCGAGGGCGATCTCGAAGTCGCGCTCGACATCGAGGACGACGCCGTCGCTTCGGCATGCGTGACGACGCCGCTCTATCGCGGCTTCGAACAAATCCTGGTTGGCCGTCCAATACCGGATGCGCTCGCCATCGCGCCGCGAATCTGCGGCATTTGCTCGGTCTCGCAATCCATG
The DNA here is from genome assembly GCA_050174515.1 of Methylocystis sp. Lineage (GTDB taxonomy): Bacteria > Pseudomonadota > Alphaproteobacteria > Rhizobiales > Beijerinckiaceae > Methylocystis. The sequence continues at coordinate 1,564 of JBFXJV010000329.1, read as the reverse complement.
GCGGCGGCGGCGGCGCTGCGCGCGCTCTATGGCGTCGCCCCCGCGCCGAATGGGGTCGTCGCGGCCAATCTCGCGCATGCCGCCGAGAATATGGCGGATCATCTCACGCATTTTTACATATTCTTCATGCCGGATTTCGCGCGCGCGCAATATGCGGGAAGGAGCTGGCATCAGGCGACGGCGCGCCGCTTCAAGGCGATCGAAGGCGGGGCGGCGAATGAAGTTCTTCAGGCGCGCCGGCGCCTTCTTGAAATCATGGGCATACTCGCCGGCAAATGGCCGCACAGCCTCGCCTTTCAGCCGGGCGGAACGACGAGCGCCATCGATCTTGGGCAGAAGGCGCAACTCGTCGCGATCGCGCGCGAATTTCGCCGTTTCCTTGAGTCGACGGTCTTCGCGGCGCCGCTTGATGCGCCGCTCGGCCTCCAGACGCCCGAAGAACTGGAGCGCTTTTGCGAAGGGAAGGGCGCCGAGGGCGATTTCGCCGCCTTTTGCCGCATCGCGCGCGCGCTCGATCTCGAGCATCTCGGCCGCGCCGCCAATCGATTGCTGAGCTATGGCGCCTATCGCGGCGAGGCGGGCGCCTTCTTGAACGAAGGCCTGTTTGATCCCGTCACCGGCGCGCTGTCGCCGCTCGACGCCGCCGCGATCCGCGAGGACGTCTCGCACGCCTATATGCGCGACGGACCGGAAGAGCCGTCGCTCGCGCGCACCGAGCCCTATGTCGATAGGCCCGGCGCTTACTCCTTTGCGAAGGCGCCGCGCCTTCACGCGCGTCCGGCGGAGGTCGGCGCGCTTGCGCGGCTGGCGGTCCATGGCCATCCGCTGGTGCGCGCCCTTCTTAGGCGCTCGCGCGGCTCGAATGTTTTCGTGCGCGTCGTCGCGCGTCTCCTCGAGCTGGCGATGGTGGCGGCGGCGACGGAAGGCTGGGCTAAGGCGCTGGCGTTGAACGAGCCCTTCTGTGCTGTGGCGCCGCATGAGGGGGAGGGCGAAGGCGTCGGGCTTGTCGAAGCCGCCCGTGGTTCGCTCGGACATTGGCTTGGTGCGCACAAGGGAAAGATACGCGCCTATCAGATCATCGCGCCGACGACGTGGAACTTCTCGCCGCGCGACGCTTCCGGCGCGGCCGGTCCTGTCGAACAGGCCCTTGTCGGCGCGCCGCTTGACGGCCATGGCGCGCGCGCCGCTTCCGTGCAGCATGTCATCCGCTCCTTCGATCCCTGCATGGTCTGCACGGCGCATTGAAGAGGCTGGCAAGCGCCTTTCCGCCGATTGAAAATCCACTAGCCGCTCTCGCACGAAAATTCGCCGCGCGGCGTCGTTCGACCCCTCCTACCTTATTGGAATTAAATCAATTTCAATAATTGGCGACGCTTGGCCCGGACCTTGCTCACCCCTTTGAAAACAAAGCGCGACGCCAGATCGCGATGAAGGGATGAAGACGCCATCAGGAGGAGCGGAATGGCCGCGATCGAGACTTTTTACGACGTCATCCGCCGACAGGGGGTGACGCGCAGAAGCTTCACGAAATTTTGCAGCCTGACCGCCGCCAGTCTCGGCATGG
>JBFXJV010000328.1:0-4228 GCA_050174515.1 Methylocystis sp. | reverse complement strand
CCTGCTTGGCGTCGGCCTTGGCGGCTTCCGGCGTCGGATCGGCGCCGCGCTCCGACTTGAGGACAAGCTCGTCCACCTCGACGAAGCTCGTCGTTTGCGGCGTCTCGGTCTGCGGCCTTGTGTTGCAGACGCGCGGCGTCACCTGAAGCGCGCCGAACTGCACGGTTTCATCGATCGCGACGTCGAAATTGATGATGCGGCCGGTGGTCTTGTCGAGCCCGGCGAAAACCGCGGTCGGATGTCGAATCGGATCGGCTGACGCGCCGGCCGTAAAAAGCGCCCACGCGCCGACGGCCGCTGGCGCCAGAGACAGTGGCAGCTTCATCCGATCACCGCAAGATTCTCCGCCGGCCCGGACAGGGGGCGGGCGAACAGAACAGGCAACAAAGGCGTTTCCAAGGAGCGCGCCGCTTTAGCCTTCCGGCCGCCAAGCGGCGTAATCGCCGCCCGCCGGCGGACGCTCGCCCATCGCAAGCTGGGAGCCCGGCGGCCGATAGGCCTGCGGCGTTCCGGTCAGATTTGGCTGATACGGCAGCTCCCAAGAGCGCGCCCGGTAGGTCTCCTCGGTGGGCGGGACATCCACCGTGTGATGCAGCCAGCCGTACCAGCCGGGCGGCGTGGCCGAGCCTTCGCAATAGCCCTTATAAATCACCCAGCGCCGTTCAAACCCGAGCGCCGGATCGATCTTGCCGCCTCGCCGGCGGTAATAGACATTGCCGAATTCGTCTTCGCCGACGCGCTCGCCGTAAAGCAGCGTCCACAGGCCGGTGCTGAGCGTGGCGCGGTTCCACCAGGTGAAAAAGCGAATGATGTAGGACATGAATTTGGAGTCCTCGAATGTCGAGGACCCTTATTGCGTCTGCCGGCGTCAATGTCCAGCCTTGCCGCAACCCCGCGACGATTCGGATAATTCTTCGCTCACGATCGCGCCTGCCAGGACCAGAAACGGAGCACAGCATGTCCTCGACCCTCTCTGCCCAATGCTGCGTCGTCGGCGGCGGCCCGGCCGGGCTGATGGCTGGATTTCTGCTTGCCCGCGCCGGCGTCGAGGTGATCGTCCTCGAGAAACACGCCGATTTTCTGCGCGACTTCCGTGGCGACACAATTCACCCCTCGACGCTGCGACTCATGGGGGAACTCGGGATGCTCGACGAATTCCTGAAGCTCCCGCACCACAAAGCCTATGAGCTTTCGGCCCGGATCGGCGAGCGTCAATACAAGGTCGCGGATTTTTCGCGCCTGCCCGGCAAATGCAATTTCATCGCCTTCATGCCGCAATGGGATTTCCTCGATTTCATCGCCGAACATGCGCGCGCTTTGCCGAATTTCCGTCTGCTGACGCGGACGGCGGCCGAAAACCTCTTATTCAACGGCGACCGCGTCTGCGGCGTTTCGGCGACGGGGCCTGCAGGGGAACTGAAAATCGAGGCCAATCTCGTCATCGCCGCCGATGGTCGCGGTTCCGGGATGCGCGCCGACGCGCAACTCCCGGTCGAGGACTTCGGCGCGCCGATGGACGTGCTGTGGTTCAAACTCCCGCGCAAGGAAACAGACCCCGACGAGAGCTTCGGCCGCCTTGCGCCCGGCCGCATGCTCGTGATGATCGATCGGGGCTCCTATTGGCAGTGCGGCTGCGTCATTCCGAAAGGCGGCGCCGAGGAACTGCGCGAGAAAGGAATCGAGGCGTTTCGCGAGTCGATCGCGCGCCTGACGCCTTTCCTCGGCGATCGCGTCGATGTGCTCAACGAATGGAGCGACGTGAGCCTGCTCACCGTCCAGGTCAATCGCCTCAAGACCTGGAGCCGGCCGGGACTGCTCTGCATCGGCGACGCGGCGCACGCCATGTCGCCGGTCGGCGGCGTCGGCGTGAACCTTGCGATCCAGGACGCCGTCGCCGCCGCCAATCTTCTTAGCGCGAAGCTGCGCAATAACTCGCTGAAGGACGACGACCTCGCCGCCGTTGAACGGCGGCGGTCGTTTCCGACCCGGGTGACGCAAGCGATCCAGCTCGCCGTTCAAAATCGCGTGGTGCGCAGCGTGCTCTCGGCCGAGAAGCCGTTGGAGCCGCCTTTGGCGCTGCGACTGCTCAACGCCGTTCCCCTGCTGCGCCGATTTCCGGCGCGGCTCATCGGCCTCGGCGTTCGGCCCGAGCATATCGAAACGTGACTTGATTCAGTCAGCGTCGCGAATGAAGGAGCCGAAGGCGCGCGGGCCGTCGCCGGTTTCGGCCTTGCCGACGACTTTGAGCGTCTGCGAGTCGAGCGCCCAGAGTTCGTTCGAGAACCAGTTGGCGACATAGACGCGGGCCCCGTCGCCGCTCGCCGCAAGGCCTTCCGGATATTCGCCGACCTTCAGAGTCTCCAGCGGCGTGAGAGTCTTTGCGTCGAAGACGCTGACGCTGTCGCCATGCTGATTGGCGACGAAGATTCGGCCCTTGGCGAGCGCCACGGTGTACGGCCGGCTGCCGGATTTGAGCGTCGCGATCACCTTGCGCGCGGCAAGATCGATGACGCTGACGTCATCCGACTCGACATTGGCGGAATAGGCGCGCGCGCCGGAAGCGTCGATCGTCACCCCGAAAGGATGTTTGCCGACCGGTATGGTCGCCACCCGCGAAAATGTCGGAGCGTCGATCACGGAAAGCGCATTGTCGTCGCGGTCGGCGACGACAATCGTTTGCGCGTCCGGCGCGACGGCGACGCCCGACGCCATTGCGCCGACGGCGACGCTGCGCTGCGCGCCATTTGCGAGATCGATCTCGACGAGGCGCCGGCCATAGAGATCGGCGACATAGACGCGCTTGCCGTCGGGACTCGCCGCGACGCCGAGCGGCCCGCCTTCGACCGGGATCCGCTTCTCGATCTTGCGCGTCGCGGCGTCGACGATCGTGAGAAACTTGCCTTCGGGACTCGTGACGAAGGCGCGCGCGCCATCGCGTGAAACGGCGATTCCCGCCGGCTTGCCGCCGATCGGCAGAGTCGCGACGGTCTCCATCTTGGAAAGATCGACAATTGAGAGCGCATCGGCGCCTTGTGCAGTGACGAAGGCTTCCGCGGCCGATGCTGGGGAAGTGAGAATCGCGAGGAAGAAAATCACTCCCGCCGTCATGGCCGGGCTTGTCCCGCCCATCCACGCGAGCGCGAAGCGCTTGGCCGCTTTTCCTGAAACGCGCCGCGTCGTCTTGGCGTGGATGCCCGCGACAAGCGCGGGCATGACGGGATGACGCCTCATCTCCCCTCAACCTTCGCCTTCAGCGCCGCGAGATAGGCGCGCTGCAGCGCCGTCACCGCAGCGATAGCCACATCGTCATTGAGTTCCGGCGGCGGATCATTATTGGGAAAGCCGCGATAAAAGCGCGCCTTCCACTCGACTTGCGTCGCGCCCTTCTCCGCCGGCCGCAGGGTGATCAGCGCGGTGTAATTCGTCGCCGGCAGGCGCTTCAGGTCGTCGCCCTCGCGGTGCAGGGCGAGCATCATCCTCTCGGCGTCACGCTTGGTCAGCAGTTCCTCGATGACGCCGCCGTCGGTCAGGATCAGTCTGCGACGCGCCTTATCGGGAACGTCTTCGCCGGTCGCTTCGACGCGGGCGACGCCCGGCAGCCAGTCGGCGTGAGCGAAGTCGCTGACCAACGCCCAGACTTTTTCGGGCGGGGCGTCGACGATTCCCGTCTCGACCACTTTGAGCGGCGAAGCGCCATGCGCCGCACGCGCGGCGACCGGCGGCAAAAAAACGAGCGCCGCCGCGCCGCCAAGAAAGAGCCGGCGCGTCAGGGCGAAATCTGCCGGCGCGATGTTTCCTGGCGCTTGGCGCATGGCGCGGCGCTTACTTGCCCTCCGCCTTGGCCTTCAGCGCGGCGAGGCCTGCAGCGTAGACATCGGTCACCGCCTTCACCGCCGCCTCATCGGAAAGCTCAGGCGGCGGATCATTGTTCATGAAGCCGCGATAGAAAGCGCCCTTCCATTCGACGACGCTCTTGCCGCCTTCGTCCTTCACCGAAAGCGTCGATGAATAATTATTGACCGGCAGCACTTTCACGTCGACGGCGTCGATCTGGTAGCTCATCGACTTGCCGTCGGCGTCATATTTGGTGAGCGACTCGTCGATGACGCCGCCGTTCTTCAAGGTCAGCTTGCGCTTGGCGTCGACGGCGTTGCCGCCGGTTCCTTCCGTCGTGGCGACGCCGGGATGCCAGCTCAGATCCTGGACATTGCCGTTGATCTCCCAGACG
>JBFXJV010000327.1:0-4274 GCA_050174515.1 Methylocystis sp. | reverse complement strand
GCATCGTCGGCAGATCGGAGATGAATCCCACCGTATCGGAAAGAAGAATGCGCGCGCCATGCGGCAGTTTGATCTGACGCAGCGTCGGATCGAGCGTCGCAAAAAGCATGTCCTGTGCGAGCACTTCGGCCCGAGTCAGCCGATTGAAGAGCGTCGACTTGCCGGCGTTGGTGTAGCCGACGAGCGCGACGACGGGATAGGGAACCTCGCGCCTTGTCTTGCGATGCAGGGCGCGGGTGCGTTTCACCTTGTCGAGATCATGCTCGATGCGGCGCATCCGCTCCTCAATCAGACGCCGGTCGGTTTCGATCTGCGTCTCGCCGGGGCCGCCGAGAAACCCGAAGCCGCCGCGCTGACGTTCGAGATGGGTCCAGGAGCGCACGAGCCGGGATTTCTGATAGGCGAGATGGGCGAGCTCCACCTGTAGCGCGCCTTCCTTGGTGCGGGCGCGCTGGCCGAAGATTTCGAGAATGAGCCCGGTCCGGTCGATGACCTTGGCGTTCCAAGCCCTTTCGAGATTGCGCTGCTGCACGGGCGAGAGCTGGCAGTCCATGCTGACCAGCGCGACGCTCTTCGCCTCGACGATCGCGGCGATCTCGTCGACCTTGCCCTTCCCGAGATAGGTCGCCGGCCGAACCTCGCCCAGCGGGATCGCCAATTCGCCGGCGACGTCGAGATCGATCGCCTGGGCGAGTCCCACGGCCTCGGCAAGCCGCGCCGCCGGGTCGCGCGCGCGCGCGGCCCCGCCTTGGGCCAGATAGGGTCCGATGACCAATGCCCTGGCGGCGGGCGCCTTCGGAATCGCGCCTTTGCTTGCTTCGCTGTCCGCCCTCAATCGCCTACCGTTGCTTTTCGGCCTGCCCTTCGTCGTCGCCCGGCTCAAACATTTGTATGGGGTGTCCGGGCATGATCGTCGAGATGGCGTGCTTGTAGACGAGCTGGGAATGCCCGTCGCGCCGCAGCAACAGGCAGAAATTGTCGAACCAGGTGACGATCCCCTGGAGCTTGACGCCATTGACGAGGAAGATGGTGAGTGGAACTTTATTCTTCCTGACGAAATTCAAAAACGTATCTTGCAGATTTTGCGAACGCTCTGACGACATCGGCTGTCCTGTTCTGTTTTTTAGCCGAGCGGAATTGACGCCGCCCCCGAGGGATCGTTCTTCTTCTTTCGCCGCAGTTTTCATTAGAACCCTTCAAATGGCGAAGCGCAAGGCGCAACCCGGGCCGATGGCGCCGCGAAGCCTCAATTCATCGTGAGCGCAGCCTTAACGGCTGCACAACGATAGCTGAAGTCTTACATCAATTTATATTCATACATAATTGTTTTTATGACTCAACAGAGAGCGACTTAAGTTTTCGGTGCAAGGCGGAGCGCTCCATCCCGATGAACTCCGCCGTGCGGGAAATATTCCCGGAGAAGCGATTGAGCTGCGCGACAAGATATTCGCGCTCGAAAACTTCCCGCGCTTCTCTGAGCGGCAGGCTCATCAATTTTTCGCCGCGGACGCCCGCCGGCGTCGCCGGGACGAGTTCTCCAACATCGGCAGGAAGCATTTCAGCGGTGATCGTCGCGCCGGGATCGCCCGAGGTCAGGATCATCAGTCGCTCGACATTATTCTTCAACTGCCGGATGTTGCCCGGCCAGTCATGCAACTGCAGGACCGCAAGCGCGTCTTCCGAGACCCGCCGGCGCGGCATGCCGGAAGCGAGCGACATGTTCTCCATGAAATAGTTGATGAGCGATGGAATGTCCTCGCGCCTTTCCGCGAGCGACGGCACCCGGATCGGAACCACGGCGAGGCGGTGGAAGAGGTCTTCGCGCAGGGCTCCCTCCTCGATCGCCGAGGCGAGATCGCGCGCCGACGACGAGATGATGCGCACGTCGACCTGGACCTTGTTCGATCCGCCGACCCGCTGGAACGTCTGGTCGACCAGCACGCGCAGGATTTTCGCCTGCGTGTCTTTGGGCATGTCGGCGATTTCATCGAGGAACAGCGTTCCGCCATGCGCCTCCTCAAGCGCGCCGATCTTGCGCTCGCCGTCGGAGCCTTCCCGCCCGAACAGCTCGATCTCCATATTTTCCGGGGTGATCGTCGCCGAATTGATGACGACGAAAGGTCCCCCGGCGCGGTTTGACGCCTCATGGATGCAGCGCGCGGCAAGCTCCTTGCCGGTGCCGGGCGCGCCGGTGATCAAAACGCGGGAGTTCACGGGCGCGACTCGGCCGATGAGCTGCTGTAACTGATGCGCCGCCGGGGAATCGCCGACGATACGATCAAACGCCCCTGCCCGCTGGCGCAAGGCGGAGAGTTCGCGCCGCAGCTGATAGGCTTCGAGCGCGCGTTCGGCGACGAGCACCAGTCGGTCGGCCTTGAATGGCTTCTCAATGAAGTCGTAAGCGCCGATCTTGATGGCGCTGACCGCGGTTTCGATATTGCCGTGGCCGGAAATCATCACGACGGGCAAGCCCTTGTGCTGCTTTTGCACCTGCTCGAGCACCTGGAGGCCGTCGAGCCGAGACCCTTGCAGCCAAATGTCGAGAAAAACCAGATGCGGCCGCCGGCCGGCGATCGCGGCGAGCGCCTCGTCGGAGTCCTTGGCGGTTCGGACCCCATGCCCCTCGTCCTTAAGAATTCCGGCGACGAGTTCTCTGATGTCCTCTTCATCGTCGACAATTAAAATATCGGTGGCCATTATACCCCGCTCTACCCCGCATCCCTTGCATGCGCCGTCGTTTTGTCGGCCGCGCCGCGCGCCGCGCGCGACTCTTCCTTTAAGGACGTCTCCGCGGCAAGCGGCACAATAAGCCTGACGCAGGCGCCCCGACCCGACGGCGCGTCCAGCAGTTCCAGCCGTCCTCCGTGATCCTCGATGATCTTGGCGACGATCGGCAGGCCTAGACCGGTGCCGTCCGATCGCGTCGTCATATAGGGCTCGAGCAGGCGCTGCCGGTTCATCGCCGGGAAGCCTTTACCATTGTCGATCACATCGACTTCCGCCATGTGATCGCGCACATCCAGTTTGATTTCGATTCTTCCCTTGTCCTGTGCGTCTTTTTCTTCGCGTGCGGCGACGCCTTCGACGGCGTTCTTGACGATATTGGTGAGCGCCTGAGACAGCAAGCGGCGATCAAACTGGGCGATGACCGGCGTCTCCGGTAAATCTTCGACGATGTCGAGATCCGCGTTGCCGACGCGCATGAGAAACGCCACCTGCCGAATGCATTCGTTGAGATCGTCGCGCTCCAAGCGCGCCTTCGGCATACGCGCGAACGATGAAAATTCGTCGACCATACGCTTGATGTCGTCGACCTGGCGCACGATCGTATCGGTGCATTGATCGAATATGTCGCGATCCTCCTGGATCACCTTGCCGTATTTGCGACGCAGCCTTTCCGCCGAAAGCTGGATCGGCGTCAGCGGATTCTTGATCTCATGCGCGATGCGTCGCGCCACGTCCGCCCAGGCGGAGGTGCGCTGCGCCATTACGAGGTCGGTGATGTCGTCGAGAGTCACCACAAAATTGTGTTGTCCGGCGTCGGCGCGCGCCGAGGTGACTCTGACGTTCAACGTGCGTTCGGCGACGCCGCGCTTGAGAGTGATCTGACTTTGCACAGCGCGGGGGAAAACCTCGGCCGCGTCTTTAAGGATCGGCACGATTTCCGGCAGGACCGACGCCACGGAGGCGCCGACCGTCGCCTGCCCCTTGGCGTCGGCAAGCGACAGTTCCTCGGCTGAACGGTTCAAAATCGTGACGACACTCTCCGAATCCACGCCCATCACCGCCACCGGGACGCCGGCGAGCACGGCTTCGGTGAATTCGCGCCGCTCGTCATTGATCCGATTGGCCTCGATCAACCGGCTCTGCTGAAGATTGAGCTCAGTCGTCATATTGTTGAAAACATCGCCGAGCCGGGCCAATTCGCCATGCTGCCGGTCGACATTGACGCGGACGTCGAGATTGCCGGCCGACACTTCGTCGGTCGCGGCGATCAGATCGCGGATCGGCGTCACCAGACGGTCGGCGAAATCGAGCCCGAACCAGATGGACGACAGCAGCATGACCGTCGTCAGGAAACCGTACATCCACACGAAGGCCTGCTGCACGGCGGCGCGATAGCCGTCGAAAGCGTCGTAGCTGCTGATCAGGCTCTGCGCCTGTTTGGGGAACTCCACCGCGATCGGGTCGATCGGCCGGGTGACGTAAAGAACCGTGTCCTGAAAGGCGCTGAGCGCGCGCAGCGCCACGAAGCTCTTGCCGTCGTCGATGAC
>JBFXJV010000326.1:0-4280 GCA_050174515.1 Methylocystis sp. | reverse complement strand
GCGACCGCCGCCCGGTGATGCCGCTGCTGATTCACGGCGACGCGGCCTTCGCCGGCCAGGGCGTGGACGCGGAATGTTTCGGCCTTTCCGGATTGAAGGGACATCGCACCGGCGGCTCGATCCACTACATCATCAACAATCAGATCGGCTTCACCACCTATCCGCGCTACTCGCGGTCGTCGCCCTACCCCTCCGACGTCGCCAAGATGGTCGAGGCGCCGATTCTTCACGTCAACGGCGACGATCCCGAGGCGGTCGTCTTCGCCGCCCGCGTCGCCGCCGAATTCCGTCAGCAGTTCCAAAAACCCGTCGTCATCGACATGTGGTGCTATCGCCGCTTCGGCCATAATGAGGGCGACGAGCCGGGATTCACCCAGCCGCTGATGTATAAGAAAATTCGGGCGCACCGCACGACGCTCGACATTTACGCCGATCGTCTGATCGCCGAAGGCGTCCTGACGCGCGACGACGTCGACCGGATGAAGGAAGATTGGCGCACGCGGCTCAATCAGGAGTTCGAATCCGGCCAGAGCTACAGGCCCAATAAGGCGGATTGGCTCGACGGCCGCTGGGCCGGAAAACAATCGGGCTCGCAGCTCTCCGACAATGAGCGTCGCGGCCAGACCGGCGTCGCTTTGGAGACGCTTCAGCAGATCGGCGAGAAGATCACCTCGACGCCGCCAGATTTTCACCTGCATCGCACGATCCAGCGCTTTCTCGACAATCGCAAGGCGGCGATCGAACATGGCGGGCCGATCGATTGGGCGACGGCGGAGGCGCTGGCGATCAGTTCGCTCCTCTATGAGGGCTATAATGTGCGGCTCTCCGGGCAGGACAGCGAGCGCGGCACGTTTTCGCAACGTCACAGCGTGCTGATCGATCAGGACAGCGAGGCGCGCTACCTGCCGTTCAATCACGTCGCCGACGGGCAGGGGCGCTACGAAGTCGTCAATTCGATGCTGTCGGAAGAGGCGGTGCTCGGCTTCGAATATGGCTATTCGCTCGCCGAGCCCGACGCGCTGGTGTTGTGGGAAGCTCAGTTCGGCGATTTCGCCAATGGCGCGCAAGTGGTCTTCGACCAGTTCATTTCCTCGGCCGAACGCAAATGGCTGCGCATGTCAGGCCTCGTCTGCCTGTTGCCGCATGGCTACGAAGGCCAGGGCCCGGAACATTCCTCCGCGCGGCTCGAGCGCTACCTGCAGCTTTGCGCCGAGGACAATATGCAGGTCGCCAATTGCACGACGCCGGCGAACTACTTCCACATCCTGCGCCGGCAGTTACACAGAACCTTCCGTAAGCCGCTGGTGCTGATGACGCCGAAATCGCTGCTGCGGAACAAGCGCGCCGTCTCGCGTCTCGGCGAGATGGGCATGGCGTCGAGCTTCCAGCGGCTGCTTTTGGACGACGCCGAAACGGCGGCGAACGAGACCTTCGTCCTTCAGCCGGACGAAAACATTCGCCGGGTCATACTGTGTTCGGGCAAGGTCTATTACGATCTTTTCGAGGAGCGCGAGAAACGCGGCGTCGACGACGTGTATCTGCTGCGCGTCGAGCAGCTCTATCCCTTCCCGTTGAAGAGCCTCGTCACGGCGCTCGGGCGCTTTAAAGAAGCCGACGTCGTCTGGTGCCAGGAGGAGCCAAAGAACATGGGCGCCTGGTCCTTTGTCGAGTCCTATCTTGAATGGGTGCTGACGCAGATCGGCGGCAAGTCGAAACGCGCGCGCTATGTCGGGCGCCCAGCTTCAGCCTCAACCGCGGCGGGCACCATGTCCCGTCATCTCGCGCAACTGAAATCATTCCTGGACGAAGCGTTCGCGCTTTAGGACGCGACGCCAGCAAAGAGAGGGCCGATGGCTGAAATTCGCGTCCCGACCCTGGGCGAATCGGTGACTGAAGCGACCATCGGCCGCTGGTTCAAGAAAGCCGGCGACGCGGTGCGCGCCGACGAGACGCTCGCAGAACTTGAAACCGACAAGGTCACGCTGGAAGTCAACGCGCCCGCGGCCGGCGTGCTCGCCGAGATCGTCGCGAAGGAAGGCGAAACCGTTGAGCCGGGCGCGCTGCTCGGCCAGATCGCGGAGGGCGCGGCGGCGCCGGTAAAGAGCGGCGGCGAGGCCGCGGCCAAATCCCCCGCGCCCAAGCCGGCGCCAGCGCCGGCCGCGCCCGCACCCCAGCCGGCGCCTCCCGCCGCGACAGCGATGCCGCCGTCGCCTTCCGCCGCCAAAATCGCCGTCGAGCAGGGGATCGACATCGCTCAGGTGCCCGGCAGCGGCAAGCGCGGCCAGGCGCTGAAATCGGACGTCGTTCAGTTCGCCGCCCGTCAGGCGGCGGCGCCGCAGCCCGCTCAAGAGGCGCGCGCGCAAGCGCCCGCCCAGGAAGCGCGAGTTGAGGCGCGGGTGGAAGCCCCCGCCCCGCGCCCGCCCCTTCCGCAGGAGGACGCCCGCCGCGAAGAGCGGGTGAAGATGACGCGACTGCGCCAGACGATCGCGCGCCGGCTCAAGGAAGCGCAGAACGCCGCCGCAATGCTGACGACGTTCAACGAAGTCGACATGTCGGCGCTCATCGACCTTCGCAAACGCTATAAGGAGCCCTTCGAAAAGCGACATGGCGTGAAGCTCGGCTTCATGGGCTTCTTCGTGAAAGCCTGCTGCCAGGCGCTGGAGGAGGTTCCGGCAGTCAATGCGGAGATCGACGGGACCGACATCATCTATAAGCGCTTCTGCCACATCGGCGTCGCCGTCGGCACGGAAAAGGGCCTGGTCGTGCCGGTGGTGCGCGACGCCGACCGTCTGTCGCTCGCCGAGATTGAACGGACCATCGCCGAACTCGGCCGCAAGGCGCGCGATGGCGCGCTCGACATCAATGATCTGCAGGGCGGCACCTTCACCATTTCCAACGGCGGCGTCTATGGTTCGCTGATGTCGACGCCGATCCTGAATGCGCCGCAATCGGGCATTCTCGGCATGCACAAGATTCAGGAGCGGCCCGTCGTGATCGACGGCAAGATCGAAGCGCGTCCGATGATGTATCTCGCGCTTTCCTATGACCACCGCCTTGTCGATGGAAAGGAAGCGGTGACTTTTCTGGTGCGGGTCAAGGAGTTACTTGAAGATCCGGCGCGACTGGCCCTTGGACTGTAACCGCAACCCCTTCAAAATCTCCAAAGGCTACACATTTAAATTTGGACGGCGCGCCGCTCATTGGGCGCCGTCGGCGGGGGCGAAAGGACCGCCATGGAGGTGAGGATGGACATGAAAACCGCGACCGAACACACGGAAACGCCGCTGACGGCCGAGCAGTTCGCCCAGCTTGGCGACGGTCTGATCGCTTATGTGCGACCGATGCGTTCGGAGGACGTCAATCGGCTTTACCCGCAGGCGCCCCAGATCGCGCCCGGCCTCACGATCTTTGCGCTGTTCGGCGCGGATGGCGCGCCCATCGTGCTGGCGGATTCCGAAGAAGGCTGCATCGGCAACGCCGTTGAAAACCATTTGCAGATGGTGAGCCTGCATTAAACCCCATTTTCTCGCGCGCGCCCGTGGAAGCCGCGGAGCCATCCGCGGTCGAAGCTGAACCGGTGGCATAAAGCTCCATAGCTTGGGAGCTGTCGTCTGCCAGCTCGATGCCCCAATCCCGCGCCGCCTGTCCCTCAATCCCGAAATCATGCGTCATCGCTCGCGTGACTACGGCTTGACAGCCGCGCCGACGGCTCCTATCTGCATGACGCCTGCTGGCACTCAATAAAGACGAGTGCCAGCAGGCGTTCGCATATCCCTTTTTGGCGGGGCAGCGCCCCGTCAGGCCAGAAAAGGAAAGATTCACAATGGCGTTCCGTCCCCTCCACGACCGCGTCGTGGTCAAGCGACTCGAAGGCGAGGAAAAAACCAAAGGCGGCATCATCATTCCGGACACCGCGAAGGAGAAGCCGCAAGAGGGCAAGGTGGTTTCCGTCGGCCCCGGCGCACGCGACGAAAACGGCAAGCTCAACCCGCTCGACGTCAAGGCCGGCGACCGCGTGCTCTTCGGCAAATGGTCCGGCACCGAGGTCAAGATCGACGGCGATGATCTGCTCATCATGAAGGAAAGCGACATTCTCGGCATCGTCGACTGACTCGACGCCGCCGATCGCTTTTGAACCCGTTAGGAGAATTTTAAATGGCTGCAAAAGACGTCCGTTTCTCAACTGACGCCCGCGACCGCATTCTGCGCGGCGTCGAAATCCTCAACAACGCCGTCAAAGTGACGCTCGGCCCCAAGGGCCGCAACGTCGTCATCGAGAA
>JBFXJV010000325.1:0-4283 GCA_050174515.1 Methylocystis sp. | reverse complement strand
CGCGCCGCGAAGGGCTGGATCGCCGAAAAGGTCTTCGAGGTAACAAATCGGCGAGCGTGTCCAGCTGCTGTCATGCAGCACGGAGACAGTAAAGCCGGCGACGCGCGTGTCGATTTCCGCGACCCGCCCGCCTAACGCGGATGCCGGATCGAGCAGGCGGCGCAATGTGTGTTCGGTCACTTCGGCAGGCACCGAGGCTGCATAGAAATCATTATAGCCCGCCCAGAGCCTGCGCCAATCTTGCGCGTCGGCCTCTCGAATATCCCGCACCAGCGTCATTCGTCTTGCGCTCTCGCGCTCTCATGCCAGCCGCGCAGCAGAAAATGGGACAGCGCGGCGAGCGCGCCGTAGATGGCGAGGCCGCTCAGCGAAATCAGCGCCAGCGCCGCAAACATGCGCGGAATGTCGAGACGAAATCCCGCCTCGACGATGCGATAGGCGAGGCCGGTTCCCTGTCCCGAGGCGCCGGCGGCGAGTTCGGCGACGATCGCGCCGATGAGCGCCAGTCCGCCGCCGATGCGCAAGCCGGCGAGGAATTGCGGCAGCGCCGACGGCAGCCGCAGATAGATCAGCTTCTGCCATGGCGACGCATGATAGAGGTCGAAAAGATCGCGCAAGCCGAAGTCGACCGAGGCCAATCCGAGCGACGTATTCGAAAGAATCGGAAAGAAGGCGACGAGAAAAGCGCAGACGAGCACGGCGTTGCTGGGCTGCATGTAAACGAGCAACAAGGGCGCGATGGCGATGATCGGCGTCACCTGCAATGTGATGGCGAAGGGCAGTAGCGCGCGCTCCAGCCATTTCGACTGCGCGATGAGCAGCGCCAACGCCACGCCGCATATGGTGGCGATCACAAAGGCTTCGAAAGTGACGCCGAGCGTCACCATCAGCGACGAGAACAGAAGGTCGCGATCCTCGACAAGCTTCTCGAGGATGACGGACGGCGCGGGGAGAATATAGGGCGGGATGTTCTTCCACCGCACCAGCCCCTCCCACAGCGCCAGCGCGGTAATGAAGACGGCGAGCGGCGCGCCGATGTCGCGCCACTGAATTGCATGTCGCTCGCGCATCATCGCTGTCCTCATGGCGTCGCCTCTTCGATGGCGACGCGAAGCGCCTGCGAGCCTCGCCGGCAGATGTCGGCAAAGGTCTTGCTCGATCGATAGTCGTCGTCGCGCGTGAGCGCCGGGTCGATCCCGATGTCGTCGATGATCGCGCCGCCGCGCCGCGACATCACCACGATGCGCGTCGAGAGATAGGCGGCCTCGAACACCGAATGGGTGACGAAGACGATCGTCGCGCCAAGCCGGCGCTTGAGAGCGAGCAGATCGTCATTGAGCTTGAAGCGCGTCACTTCGTCCAGCGCCGCGAAAGGTTCGTCCATCATGATCAGCGCCGGCCGCGTCACCAGGGCGCGGGCGATGGCGCAGCGCATCCTCATGCCGCCCGAGAGTTCGCGCGGCAGCGCGCGCGAGAAATCAAGAAGGCCCACATGCGCGAGCGATTCTTCAATGCGCGGCGACGCCGCTTGGCGCGTAAGTCCGCCAAGCCGCAGCGGCAAAAAGACATTGTCGAAAACGCTCGCCCAGGGAAGCAGCGTCGCGTCCTGAAAAACGAAGCCGATATTGTTCTTGATGTCGGGCGCGCTCCAGTTGATCGAACCGGCGGTCGGATTCGCGAGACCCGAGATCAATCGCAAGACCGTCGACTTGCCGCAACCCGAAGGCCCGAGCAGCGTCAGCGTCTCGCCTTGGCGCACGTCGAGATCATAGTCGGCGAGCGCGATCAGTCCGCTCGGGAATGTCTTGCCGACGGCGCGAAGCGAAACGAGCGCTTGCGCCATCCCTTGCGCCGTCCTTTGCGCTTCCGCGGCGCCAAGCCCGATCATGACGGCGTCCCCGGCGTCATTTCGGCTGCGGCTCCATGCCGACCTTCTTGCCGATGAAGCGCAGCGTATAGCCGCGTTTGTAATCGAGATCGGCGGGAATGACGCCGGCCTTCGCCATTTTGTCGAAAAAGCTCTTCATCCGCGCGTCGGTGATCACGCCGACGCCTTGCTTCAATGCATCGCCGGAATCGACAATTCCATGTTCCTTCATTTTGGCGATCGAATAGGCGATCTGGCCGTCGGTCATTTCCGGATTGTCGCGCTTGATCATGGCGTTTGCCGCAGCGTTGTCGCCATAAAGATAATTACGCCAGCCGATGATCGACGCATCGACGAAGCGCTGTACGAGGTTCGGCGTTTTGGCGATCGTATCGGCGCGCGTCTCGATCGTGGTCGAATAACCGTCATAGCCATAGTCCGGCAAAAGAAAAATGTTGGGCGTGAAGCCGCCCTGGCGTTCGATCGCGTAAGGCTCGGACGTCAAAAAACCCTGCTGAATCGAGTTCTTGTCGGCGAGGAAAGGCGCCGAATTGAAATTATACGGCTTCACCTTTTCGTCTTTGAAGCCATAGGCCTGCTTCAGCCATTGCCAGATCGAAACCCGCATGTCGTTCGCGATGAAGGCTGTCGCCTTGGGCAACTCGTCGAAGCGATCGAGGCCAACGCCGGGATGCGACATGAAAATCACCGGATCGAGCTGAAACATGCTCGCCACAGTGACGATCGGCACATTCTGCTGCACCGACTCGAACATTTGAATAGTATTGGCGCCCATCGCGAAGTCGACGCGGCCGGCGGCGAGCAGCAGGCGGGCGTTGAGCTGCGGCCCGCCTTGCAGAACGGTCACGTCGAGCCCGTAGCGCGCGTAAGTGCCGTCGGCGACGGCCTGATAGAAACCGCCATGCTCGGCCTGCGCGCGCCAATTGGTGGCGAAGCTAACCTTGTCGAGCGCATGCGCATGCGCTGCGCAGAAAAGGGCGATGGCGACACATATGACTTTGGCGAAGGCGCTGCGCGCTGTCACGTTCTTGCTCCCAGGGCCAGTTCGTTCGTGATGTTGCGTTGTCGCCCTGAGCCCGGACGCGGGCTGGCGATGAACTGCCGCGAGGAACGATATCCGAGCGCGCGGCGCCGGTGAAGCGCGTTCTAACGCCCAGTCATTGGACGGCCGGCGGATCACGACACGGGCTCGGGTTTCAGCGAATTGATCTGATATTCCTCACATTGCGCGCTCAGCGCGGCGAGACCGCCATCGAGCTGCTCGGCGGCGGATCAATGACGCATGCAGCGCGTTGCTTCGGCCCAGCAACACGACCCCAGCCGGAATGTCCGGCGAGACCAGCGCCAGGCGGCGCAACAGAAAGCTCTTGCCGATCTTCGATCTGATGTCGCGCTGTTCGCGCTCCTTGACGCTCCCTGGAATTTCCAGGCGTCGCATGGGTTTCGAGAGCGCTGTCGCGCGGCGTGTCGAAGCCGTGCACGGTAGTGAAAAGTTTGTGCTTCTCACGCCTGGCCAATGTTGCGACGGTTTCTTCAATCGTCGAAGGCTTGCACTATTCAGGCGTCGACGGGACGCTTTGCCTGTCGTCGCAATTTATGGGCGCCGTGCCGTCGATAAAAAAGCCGGCGTGAAAGCGGCGCCGTCCTGCGTCGCGACATCGACCTCATATGTCGCCAATTCCTGAATTTTGGCCATGGAACCGCTCCGAATTTTTCGATTGAGCGACGATCCTTGGATGCATATGAGTTCCAGCTGAGCATGCCCCAGCCGCGTGCGTGCGACAAGTCAAGGCGGCAACCGCCTTTTTTGTGAAATCCGTGCGTCCGCCAAACCACGGCGCCACGCCGGACGGTCCATCCAGCCCCGAATCGCGCTAATATCGCTCATGGCTTCAAAACCTGATCTTTTCAGCGGCGCGTCGCGCAAGGCGCCCGCGCCGAAACCCGCCGCAAAGCGCGGGCCGGCCGAATATTCAGCCGCCTCGATCGAAGTGCTGGAGGGGCTCGAGCCCGTCCGCCGGCGCCCCGGCATGTATATCGGCGGCACTGATGAGGCGGCGATGCATCACCTCTTCGCCGAGGTGCTGGACAACGCCATGGACGAGGCGGTCGCGGGCCACGCCACCTTCATCGAAGTGACGCTGGAAGCCGGCGGCTGGCTCACGGTCGTCGACAATGGCCGCGGCATTCCTGTCGATTCGCATCCGAAGTTTCCGAAGAAATCGGCGCTGGAAGTGGTGATGACCACGCTCCACGCCGGCGGCAAATTCGATTCAGGCGCCTATCAGACCTCCGGCGGCCTGCATGGCGTCGGCGTTTCGGTCGTCAATGCGCTGTCCGAGAAGCTCGAAGTGGAAGTCGCGAGCGGCGGCGAACTCTACCGGCAGGAGTTTTC
>JBFXJV010000324.1:0-4317 GCA_050174515.1 Methylocystis sp. | reverse complement strand
GAGAGCGCCCATGCTATGGCCGAAAAAGGCATAATCAGGCGGTAGTCGACGAGAAAGCTCTGCGGTGAGCTGCGTAACGAGACTAGCAAAATCGTCGATTGGTTCTTGCGCTATTCGCGCGCCTCGTCCCGGTAGCTCGACAGGCTCGATCCGAAGCCAAGATGGGAGGCGATTTCTCCATCTGTTATACGTCGCCGCGCTGGCCCCGGCGCAGGGGAAGCAAAACAAGGTCGTAGCATGCAATTCTTTGATCATTGCCATCGATCGTTCGCCATTGAATCCTTCATTCTTTATGCTGGCTCTTGTTCACCTGCGCTTGCCAAGTCGCATTTCAGCCACGCGTTATGGTACCAGACAATGGTTTGGAATTGCGAGTCGAGAGTTAGACATCAATCGAAACTTTCTTTGGCATGTTTTTTCTCTCTCATACGTCATACGACAACGAACAGCGAATGAAGTTTCAACTGACCCAATAACCGGCCAGTGGGATGAAGCTTCGTACACGCCCGTCTCCGAATGAAGATACATATAGCAGCGCCCGGAATTTCCTGTGCCGCGATCGGACAACATCAAGCGTTATATCAGCAACGATATCGAATCCATTCACAGGCAAAGGCAGACCGTTGTGAGAGGAGGATGAAAGCACATGACTTTATTTGACAACGGCTAACGACTGGAGTCCGTGCTCGCTACGTCAAGCGTAGAGCGGAAGTGAGAGGGGTTGATGCATTCTCGAAAGAGGGCGCGATGACGATAGGAGAAGGCGCTACGCCAAGAATCGACGCCGTGCGGCGGAAACCTGTCTCCCTTCGGGCGGAAGACTTAACGAGCCAGGTGATTTGGCCAGCGTTTGGCGAATCTCTCCGCGTCATCGAGGCACAGGCTCACGGACTTCGACTCGTGGACTGGACGGCGGCACGATCTGATGAACTCCAAGCGTTGGCGACGCGTCATGGCGCGGTGTTGCTACGAGGTTTTTCGCTAACCGACGTGGGCGATTTCAAGCAATGCGTCGAGAATATCTGCGGCGGAGCGCTTGAATATAGATTTCGCGCTTCGCCGCGTACGGAGATCGGCCATAATATTTATACGGCGACCGACTATCCTGCTGATCAAACAATTTTTCCACATAATGAGCACGCCTACTCGCCACTCTGCCCCCATTATCTGTTGTTTCACTGCCAAATGCCGGCGCTCGAAGGTGGCGAGACCCCTATCGGCGACAATCGACGCATCACAGAGCATATCGATACAGCTGTGAAAGAGGAGTTTTTGCGGCGAGGCGTCCTCTATGTCCGCAACTATGGAACGGGATTCGGCTTACCCTGGCAGACGGTCTTCCAGACGGATGATCGAGAACAAGTCGAACGCTATTGCGCAAGCGTGGGCATCGAAGCGCAATGGGGAACAAGAGGGCGATTGCGCACGCGGCAGACCGGACCCGCCATAATTCGACATCCACGAACAGGCGAGACCGTTTGGTTTAATCATGCAACTTTTTTCCATGTCACGACTCTGCCTCCGGCCACGAGGGATTCGCTACTAGCGGAATTCCCTGAAGAGGACCTTCCCGCGCAAACCTATTACGGGGATGGAGCGCCGATCAACGCCGAAGCGCTCGAACACCTTCGTAGCGTCTATCGCGACGCAGTTCATTCATTCACTTGGCGTGCGAATGACGTGCTATTCCTCGACAATATTCTCACCGTGCATGCGAGAACGCCATTTCTCGGATTGCGACGCGTGTCTGTAGCAATGAGCCAAGCATTTCGCCCTCACGATTGGGCGGTTTATTCGAGTGGGAACTCATGAAGTCAAGCGAACAACCAGTCGGATACCGTCTGTCACGTCAACAAGAACGATTGTGGCATGCGCGTCCGCAGGACAAGGGGCCTCTACGTTCGCGGGTACGCCTCGACGGATTGATTGATCCGATGCTTCTACGTGAACGCCTGCAACGGCTCGTCTCACGTCACGAAATTTTACGTACCCGAATCGAGTTATGGCCGGGAACCACCCAGCCGATTCAGATCATCGACGATACTTTGATGGACATTGATATCCATGACTTTAGTTTAGATTCGCAAAAGGACCGTCTTCGGTTGCTGAAGCAAGTCGAGAAGGCGCCGCGCTTTGGCCTACTGAATAGACACGCTTTCCGTGCGGAGATCATCCATTTTTCCGATACTTTACACTATCTGATCATGGCCGCTTCTCCGCTCTGTTGCGATGCAGCTGGCCTCCAAAACATTATTCGCGAATTGGCAATATCTTGTGACGAGCCATACGAAGCCGCAGTCGACGACTCTGAACCTTTACAATATGCAGATTATTCCGCTTGGCAGGAAGAACTGCTTTCCGTCGACGATGACGCCGGCATTCGTTACTGGCTTCCGCGCAGTGCTTCTCCTTCGGCGCCGACACGATTGCCCCTCGAGAGTTCAGTCGAACAGGAAAGGTCGTTCGAAGCGAATTCGGTGACATGCCGATTGCCAAACTCTCTTGTTAAGGCTCTATCGAAGCTGGCGGAGCGTCGTTCGGTATCCATGGCAACCATTCTCTTAGGCGCGTGGGTTGGTTTGCTTCATCGCCACTCTGACGCCCCGGACCTTACGCTCCATTATCTGAGCGACGGCCGCAGCGGTCCGCTAGCCCAAGCGATTGGACCCTATGCCCTTTGTCTACCGCTAACGGTCCACATCGAACACAATGACGATTTCGCGAAACTCTTGCACCAATTGCAGATGATCCTCGACGAGGACCAGGAATGGTTGGATTACGCCCCTATCGTCGATGCGGGAGCGCGCTCTTCTGCAGTATGGCCATTAGGCTTCGAATACACAACTGCTATGACGACTCTACGAGGGGACGCGGCTACAGTCTCTGTAGAATCCGCCGTAGCAGCTTCTCCTCCTTTCCAACTCCATCTGCGATGCCTGGCTGATGGAAACAAGATCCTCGTCAGTTTTCTCTATGATCCTCATCGATTTACGGCGGCTGCGATCAAGCGCTTGAGCGAGCAGTGGTCAACCTTGCTCGAGAATATTTCGAAAGCTCCCGATGCGGCAATCTCAGGATTGGACGTGATGAGCGCGGTGGAACGCAAGCGCTTAACCGACGACCTCCGGCATGCAATCACGGGAGCCCCAGCAGACGCAAATGGACTTCACGCGCTCATGGAGCGGCAGGCGAAACTCCTGCCCAACGCGCCAGCGCTCACATGCGGAGATCAAACCTGGACCTATGCCGAACTTGATCGGCGCGCCTCAGCCTTGGCGGAGCGGCTCTTAGCGCGCGGAATCCGAGAAGAGGACCGCGTAGGATTAGCAATCCGAAACCCAGTATGGATGGTCGCCTCGATTTTCGCAGTGCTGAAGGCCGGCGGCGCATATGTGCCTTTAGATCCCGACCATCCGACTGAGCGGATGTCCTTCATGTTGGAGGATTCGGCGGCCGTCCTTCTAGTGACTGATTCTTCGTCTGTGGAAATCGCTGTCTCGTGGCAAAATGCTTGTCTAGTTCTGGATCAAGGCATCGTCGCTGAACTTGAGGCAGGATCTCTGAAATTGCCTGCCGAAGACCGCTTCGCGCGCGTTAGCGCAGGTCAGCTTGCGTATGTGATTTACACTTCAGGCTCTACTGGACAACCCAAGGGAGTTGCTATCAGCCATGGAGCGGCGACGCATTCGACCTTGGCGCGTCATTCACGCTATCTTGAGCCCGTTCGCGGCTTTCTAATACTGTCGGCTTTCACCTTCGATAGTTCGATCGCAGGGTTGTTCTGGACCCTGAGCCAGGGCGGACGCCTCTGTTTCCCCGTAGCGACGGAGTTACACGATTCCAATGCGCTTGCGCGGCTGGTCGAACAGCACGATCTATCCCATCTTCTGTGCCTTCCTTCGTTATACTCCGTTCTGATTGAGCACGAGGCGACACGGCTCCACAGGCTTCGAACCGTAATCGTCGCAGGTGAAAGTTGCCCGCTGCGTCTTCCGCTCATTCACTATAAGCGTCTTCCCCACGTGCGCCTCTACAATGAGTACGGACCAACCGAGGGAACGGTCTGGAGCACAGTTGAGGAAATATCATCGAAGCCGTCACGACGCTTCGTGTCGATCGGCTCTCCAATCACCGGCGTCCATGTCGCTTTACTGGACAGGCATCAGGAGCTCGTATCTCAAGGACTCTGCGGTGAACTCTATATTGGCGGCGCGGGGTTGGCGCGGGGCTACGTCGGACGCCCCGACCTCACCGCCGAGCGCTTCGTGCCCAATCCGTTCGGCGAAGCCGGCGAAAGGCTCTACCGCACCGGCGATA
>JBFXJV010000323.1:0-4325 GCA_050174515.1 Methylocystis sp. | reverse complement strand
CTGATCGCGGCCGCCCAAGCGCCGACACGCGAGATCGTTGGCGTTCAACTCACGTTTTTGCATCCGAGCGGCCGTCGTAAGGCCGATGTCGAATTTCCCCGGCGAGCAATCGGCCCCCTCGGCGCGTCGATGCTCCGCCTCGCACCGGCCTCTCCCGGGCTTGGCATCGCCGAGGGTTTCGAGAAGGCATGGGCCGCGCAGTTGCTCTTCAGCGAACCTGTATGGGCGACGCTTGGGGCCGACCGCTTTGGTGTCGTCAATTGGCCTGACGACGTTACCGAGGTCACGATATATGCCGACAACGACGCGCCTGGCCTCAAGGCCGCGCGCGCATTACGCGCGGCCCATCCTGAAATTTCGGTTCATATCCTTTACTGCGCCGCCGAGGGGCAGGACTTTGACAAGCTTTACAAGACCGTCGCCGGGAATCGCGCCGAAGCCCTGAAACGCATCATTGAAGAATGAGCGACCGCTTGGCGCAAAAAGCAAAAGGCCGAAGTTGTCTCGCCACGGCTCGCCAAGGACATCGACAAGATGTTCGCGGAGCGTGTCGTCGGGAAGGCTGAAGATCGCGCCAAGACGATACCATTCGGCGACGTCAAAATGTTGCGCCCAAAGTTGCCGGGTTCGTCAACGAAGATGAATATTAGCGTGGACCTGATATGCGGAAAGTGGCTTTTACCAAATGAGGCAAAATCAACGTTTCGCTTGGCTACCTTATTACCTACCACGACGAAATGATCGGGAGGTATCGCGCTCGTCCATCATGTTCTCGTCGGTAAAAGTCAAAAGCGTCAATATCTTGTCGTTCGGCAAGGGGAAGGTGTGCTCGAAAATCTCATAGTTTTTCGCTTCTGCGCGGTCGAACCATGCGTCAGCCCCGATTTTCCTCGGGTGGCTTTGCTCGACCTTCGATCCGAACAAAGCTTCGAAGGCATAGCTTTCTCTGTCGAGATCGTCTTGAGGGAACCATCTATCCGGCACGCATGGAGGCCGCAAAAACCATTCGCGCCCCAGCGTCCCATGACAAACGAGCATCGCGTGAAAACGGTTGCTCTGGACCAGCTTGATCGCGGTCGCTGTCATGCTCGCCTTGAAGGTGGTTGCGATTTCCTTGACGGCCTTCAGGTTCAGCGTGCGATAATCCTTTAGGATGGGGGTCAAAATATAGCTTGGCAAAATGAGGTCGGACGCGAACTGGTCTGCGACGCCCTCGGGACTGACCGGGCCGCGGCGGAACCCCGCAAATCCACCGATTTCTTCCGAGCGACAGATGAGGAGTTGGCCTCGATGGTAGATCCAGTGGCCTATTTCATGTCCTAGTGAAAATCGACGGCGTTGAGGCAGCTTGCCGTTGTCGATCGAAATGATCGCCCTGTCTCCATGCCCGCAAATCCTCGCCTCACAGCACTTTAGAGGACGATATTTTACCTTGGCGCCCAAACCCCAAGCGATCGCCTCTAAATCGATATCTTCAGGGCGAACGATTCCATATGCCTTAAGCAATTTCTCTGCGGCCGAATTGCTCATTTTTCGTTGGCACCCGGCTCGTCACTCCTGATCACCCCAAGTTCGATAAAGTCTTCCAACAGCCCCTCGCTGTCATCGTCGTGATCATTTCCTTCTTGATTGCGTGCCGCCATCGTCAGCTTACTCAGCGCATTCCTGTTACCCTTGAGGATTGCCTCGATCTCGCGTTGGGCACGATCACGGTCAATGGGAACAACCTTCCTGCCGTTGTCCTGCGCCATCGCCTTTCTGATCGCTTCGAGCTTGCTCTTCCCGACGGCTTGCTGGGCCCGATCAAATGCTTCGTGACCTTTCTTAACGGTTTCTTTGATATCGACGCCGTCTTCCGCTGCCTCCTCGAGCAAAGCCTTATCCGAAGTCGCCAACAGATCGTCGATGAAGAAGCGATCCATTTGCGCCAGACGGTCTGCCTGCCCCTTTTTGGGATCCTTCGTCATGGCCTTCGCCCTTCGAAATGGTTGTTAAGACGTCTACGAACTAAGCGGCGCTTGGAATCGAATTCCGTGCTGGTAAGTCCGAGAAACTCCCGAAGCTCCTCGCCCTCCATCTCCTCCATCATCCCCTCAAACATAAGCTTCGCAGTTTCGTCATCGTCGAAAAGGCAAAGCACCTCGGTAAGTAGGCGCTCGCCATCAATTCGCCCTTGGGCCTCACGATCCGGGCTTTGGCTTGGGTCGCAAAGTTTGGCCCCATCATCGGGGTCGAATTCGAGCGCGCTGTTCAATGGCACACGCTGAACATCCCAATCGTCCTCCGACGCTATGCTCCTGATGGCATTACAGAGGAACGTGATCACTTTTGTATTGCGCGGGCATTTCCGCCGTCCCTCGAGCACGCGTGTCAACGCCTCTTGCTGAAGATCGCAACCTTGTACGCCGGTCCGCCATGCGAAGTAGTCAGCAGCCCGCCTCAGACGCAACCAGTCGACGTCGCCAAAGCCTTCTATGGCTTCACGAATCACTTCCGTACCGAGAGTCTCTGATTCGCCAGGGTCGGCGCCGACGGCCTCTTGAACTCGCTGGTGCATCGGAATTCCTTCGACCCGGCGCCATCATCCAATTAGGCGCGCCATGAGGGTGAACGCGGACAATTCATTTTTGATTTTCGATGTCCGCAGGAGTCGCGGACATGCGCCTTAGTGTGATTCGATTGAATTCGCACGACGGCAAGCGGATTTTGATTCGAGCGCAGCAACAAAATCCAACCGCGATGTCCGCGCCGTGCCGTCCAACGCGCCTAACATGACGACGACAAGATCTCGCGGCAGAAAGCGCGCGATCCCGCGTTCATTGACGTGACGCGCGGAAAAGCAACCTGGACAACGAATGATGAAACATATGTCTCCGCCTCTCGCCGATCTGAATCTGCCTAAGGGTGTTCACCGAATCCGCCGGCTGCCCGACGAGCAACTCGGCGCGTTGTGGGATTCGATTATCCTCGAAGAAAGTCTCAAAGCGCAACTTCTCTCCCAGGCGATGCTGAACTTCACCCTTCGGGGGAAAGTCGATCGGAGCGTCATACCACTTCACGGCGTCATCCTGCTCGTCGGACCGGCCGGTACGGGCAAAACGTCGCTCGCCCGCGGCTTGGCCCACCGAACCGCCAAGGCATTTAAGGGTGGCGCTTTCCGGTTGCTGGAAGTTGACCCGCATTCCTTGACGAGTTCCGCGATGGGCAAAACGCAGAAAGCAGTCTCGGAGCTCTTTTCGCAATCAATCGCGGAATCGGCGGCGAGTGGCCCCACAATCGTATTGCTCGACGAGGTCGAAACCCTAGCCGCCGACCGCTCAAAAATGAGCTTGGAAGCCAACCCCGTGGATATACACCGCGCCACCGACGCGGTGCTGGTCCAACTTGACGCGCTCGCCGAGAGTCATCCCAATCTGCTGTTCGTAGCCACCAGCAACTTTCCGCAGGCGGTCGACAGCGCGTTCACCTCCCGGTGCGATCTCGTCATGCAGATCCCCCTCCCCGATCGCGAGGCTTGCGCCCTAATCCTGAAGGACTGCCTGACGGGGCTAGGCAAGACATTCGCAGCGATCGGAAAACTTCCCGCATCGGCGCAATTCGAAAGATGCGCCGCCGAATGCGTCGGTCTTGATGGTCGAGCTATCCGCAAGATGGTCGCCAACGCCCTCGCAAGCAGCCCGCAGACGGCGATGAATCCCGAGCAGGTCACCATCGAGGATCTGCTTGCCGGCGCACTGGCCGCCAAAGCCAACCGGAACCATGGAGGCAAGGGCAAGTGAGCACCGTAGCAAGCCGCATCTTCATCAGCACGCCGCAGCGAGACGCCCTGCAAACATGGGTCGCGATCGTGGAACTCCTGACCCAGGCCTCAAACGGTGGCGCCAAGACCGAATTGCGTTCTGTCGACGGCATTGTCGCCAGCATAATCGCCGAACAGGCGCTCAAAGACGCCGCCATCGTAGTCACCTGCGATGGCCCTCGCACGCGAATCTACTGCCTCTACGACGACGACGTCATAGACGGCTCGGACGCCAAGGAAGACGTCCTCGGCTTCGACCCGCTTAAGGGCGATTGGCGTGTGTCGCTCCCTTGTCCGAAGGACGATTTGGAATGGGTGCAAGACGCGTTGAAGAAGCACAGCAGCCGGATCACCGCTCGCGATATGACCACAGCAGTATCTGACGAAGACGGTGCTAACGCGACGAAATCGCAGGCCCTCGTCTTCCATCCGAAGGGGTTTCTTGGCTCATGACCAGCGTCACCGTAAACACGCGCACCCATTCCGTCACCTACGTGGCGGACAACATCTTGAAGTCCTTCAAGGA
>JBFXJV010000322.1:0-4335 GCA_050174515.1 Methylocystis sp. | reverse complement strand
CGCTGCTCTCCGGCGCCGCCGACGCCAACGACACTTTTATCGAGGTTCATTCCGGGGCCGGCGGCACCGAGAGCCAGGACTGGGCGCGCATGCTGTTTCGCATGTACGCCCGCTGGGGGGAGCGCCACAAATTCAAGGTCGAGGTGATCGAGGAGACGCCGGGCGAAGAGGCCGGCATCAAGTCGGGAACGATTCTCGTCAAGGGCCACAACGCCCATGGCTGGGCGAAGACCGAATCGGGCGTGCATCGTCTTGTGCGCATCTCGCCCTTCGATTCCAACGCGCGCCGCCACACCAGCTTCGCCTCGGTCTGGGTCTATCCGGTGGTCGACGACCGGATCGAAGTCGACGTTAATGAATCGGATTGTCGTATAGACACATATAGATCTTCAGGCGCCGGCGGCCAGCACGTCAACACCACCGATTCGGCGATCCGCATCACCCATTTGCCGACCGGCATCGTCGTCGCCTGTCAGGCCGAGCGCTCGCAGCACAAGAACCGCGCCACAGCCTGGAACATGCTGCGCGCCCGGCTCTACGAGCTGGAGCTCGAAAAGCGCGAGGCCGAGGCCAACAAGGTCGCGGCCTCGAAGACCGAGATCGGCTGGGGCCATCAGATCCGCAGCTATGTCCTGCAGCCCTATCAGCTGGTGAAGGATTTGCGCACCGGCTTTACTTCGGGGACGCCTTCCGAGGTGCTCGACGGCGAACTCGACGATTTCATGCAGGCCTCCCTGGCGCAGCGTATATACGGCGGCGGCCCCGAGAAGGTCGAAGACGTCGAGTAGCGCGCCTTACGCCCATTTCTCGACTGCAAGGCCGGGGATATCGTCAAAATCGTCGGTATTGGCCGCGACCAGAGTCAGGCCGAGGTCGAGCGCCTGGGCGGCGATCATCCGGTCGAGCGTGCGGCGCCGCTTCTGGTCGACCTTGCCGAGCAGCGCGCCATAGGCGTCCGCGGCGCTGCGATCGAAGGGCAGGACATCGATATTTTTGGCGATCAGCGCGATGTTCTCGGCGAGCCGTTGGTTGTGTTCGTCGGCGGTCGCGCCGCCCAGAGTTTCCGCGAGGCTGATCGCCGAAACCGCCACATCGCCGATGTCGAGCGCAGACAGTCGATCGAGAACGCCGGGCAGGCCGAGCGCCGCGGCGATGACGACATTGGTGTCGAGCAGATAGCGGGCCATTGCGCTAGCGCGGCTCGAACAGGCGCTTTGGCGGCTTGAACTCGGGGCGCGCTATGGCGACTGGAGCCGGCGTCGCTCTCAGCCGCGCCACGAGTTCGGCCATGTCGAGCCGCAACGGCGTCACCACGAGACTTCCGCCCTGGCGCCGCACGACCACCTCGGCGCCTTCGTCGAAGGCGATGCCGCGCGGCAGTCTGACCGCAAGACTGTTGCCGGATTTGAAAATGCGAGTCGCGCTCATGACGCAAATGTGACGCGAGATTCCCGAAGTGTCAATATATGTATATATTTCGAGGCTCCCGATTCCTTTTTTCACGACGGCGCGGATTCTGTCGTCACGCACGGCCTTGCGCTTGGTCTCGGGCTCACATGGCTCATTCGTCACGGCGAGGGTGGACTCGACAAGCGCGGCCATGACGAAGAAAGCCGTCCGCTCGTTGACTCGGTTCGCCGGCTTCTACAACGGTCGCCATCGACTTGATCCTCCGTTCCGGCGCATGCTATCTGCGGCAGCCCATGGCCGCGGAGAGGTGGCTGAGTGGTTGAAAGCACCGCACTCGAAATGCGGCATACGGGCAACTGTATCGGGGGTTCGAATCCCTCCCTCTCCGCCAACTGATAATAGTAAGTGACTGATTTTTCTAAAATTTTAAATTTTACCCGCCAACCGCGTTGCGCTGAGTAACACATAGCGACGGCGCGCCTGCGAAGCGCGCGGGCGGCGGTGCGAGAGTGAGAATTCGGCCTTGCCCTTGCCACACGCAGTTCCTCGCCACGGTCTGCAGCCACCGCACGACCGCCCGCCTTGGCGACCGCGCCGAGCGTCGCTGATCTCGTCGACGCCAGAGAGGGTCAGTCCGAGGCCCGGGCCGACATCCCGCGCGAACCGGACCTGACTTACGATTGGAATGCTCGTGCGGCTGATCAGGTTCCATTCGTCGTTGAACTTGATGGAGGACACAGGCTGAATATTGAGAATATTGCCTGTCCGATTGCAGGGGCGCTGGCTTCCAAAGCGCGCTGACCCGCCTGCCGATGTCGGGGTAAAGGAAATGCCGCCGTCGGAAGCAGCCCGTTCGCGACTGGATCATAACGCCTGCAACGGGCGCCGACGCTTGACCCTTGCGCATGCGCGCCTACGTAAGCCTGCGCCTGCCGATCCATTTGGGAGGCCGCCGGGCGGCGCTGTGGCTTGCCCGCCGGTGCAAAAGGGTCTCGGTTTTCTTAACCATGGAGGCGTCTGCGGATTTACGACATCGATATTGGGAGGCCGCCTATCGCCATCTCGCAGTGATGGAGAGGATGTCATGGCCGAACCCCCGAGCCGCCGCAGAATCCTGGGATCCTTTATTGCTCTTGTCGCCGGCGTTGGGCTTCTGACACTGGGAATTTGGATTGGACCGACTTGGGAAGGAATTGTGTTTGACGCCATTGGCATGGCGTCGCTGGTCGCGCTTCTTTGGCTCTTTTAACCGTCACGGCGCGCGTTCTTGAGGACAAAGACATGTTGAAATGGCCAATCGCCCTTACGGTCTTCGCCGCCGTTGCGGCATGTTCAGCCGTCGCACGCGCACAAATTCCGCCGGCGGCTCTGGATTGCGCCGCGGAGGCGACGGAAAAGAAGCTGCATGGCGCGGCGCTGAACAGTTTCATGAAAAAGTGCGAAAGGGACGCCGCCGCCGCTTCCTGTGAAGCCGCCGCGGCCGAGAAGAAATTGGCCGGCGCCGCCAAGGCGAGCTTCACGAAGAAATGCATCAGGGACGCGACCGCGACGCCGGGCGCTCAATGAGGCGCTGCGTTGGCGCTTTACGCCTGCGCGCCGCCATTAAAAATCATCGTCTTCGAGAAACACGTTGCAGTCTTCAGGCCGCCACTTGGTGTTTGCCGCATCCTGAATTCTTCGATGCGATCTCAAGAGCACATGGCGAAGCCCCTCGCCGGGCGCGAGGCTGAACCGGTGTTCCAGCGCCGTGCGGCTGACATAGACGCGGACCAATTGGGCGCCGTACTGCGCTTCCCAAAAATAGTAGGCCCGGCCATCGCGATAGTGCGTCGTCGGTGGATCAATCTCGCCGACGGCGAGATCCAGCAGTTGCAACATGCCTGCTCCTTGGCGGTGAATTATGCGTCTTCGAAACCGGATCATCGCGAGAAAAGCGGCGGGCCTTTAATCCCGCATGACCTAGATAAATCGTGGAGTTGAACGTCTCGCGACCAGTCCGAATACGAGTGGCGCGCTTCTCATAGCAAATCGGCGCCTTCACCTTTTTTCGCGAGTGTGTCGCGAATGTTGCGCGCATTCGAGTGGCCGCGCCGAAAAGGCGTTCGTAAAATGGGCCGTCGATCCCATGCAAAGCTGACGCGACTGGGAATTTTTATGTGAGAAGCGAGAGCTTCGAGTGAAAAGCGATTGCGTCCAACGAAAAGCGGCGGCCTCGATAAGGTCCGCCGCGAGTCGATAGCTGACGTCCGAGAACGGGGATGGACGCCTGCTACCAGTTCCCACCTCCAGTGGTTGGCGCGTCATAGCACGACGGCGCCTTCTCTCATTTTTCGCGATTGTGTCTCAACTGTTGCGTCTTGCTCGGCGGTTGTGGCCAAAATGCGTTCACGAACCGCTGGCGTCGTCTATTGCCGTCGAAGTTCGCTTTTCAGCCGCTTCCATAGTTCGATGACGCGTGGTTTCGCCCATTCGAAAAGGGCTTTCGCGACTTGGAAAGCCAGGCGGCTGACGGTTTTCACCAATTCGACCGCTCGATCGAACCATGGCAAGAACCAGCTGTCAGGCGGAATTTTCGCCCGCGCCCAGGCGACCCCGTCGCTGCAGATCTGCGACGCCGCGCGCCACAACACCCCCCATGGATCTTCAACCGGCGCGCGCGCCACTGCATCACGAAACCGAGCAAACTCGGCCGTAACCTCGGCCCGCTTACGACGCTCTTCATCGAGCTCGCGCGAAAGCTTCATGGCGTGGGTCGCCTCCTGCTCCGCATGACGCTCGCTGGCCTCGGCCTTCCTTTCGCTGCGCTGCGCTTCGAGCACATCGGCGGCGATTTCTCTAACCGACTCGTCGACTTGCAGCGCCATGGATTCATTGTGGGAAAGCAGTCGGTCGCGCTGCTCGGTCACATCGCGCTGGAGGACATGC
>JBFXJV010000321.1:0-4358 GCA_050174515.1 Methylocystis sp. | reverse complement strand
CGGCTGCCCTTCGTCGACATCGCAGGACTCGTGCGCGGCGCCACGCAGGGCGAAGGACACGGCAATCAGTTCCTCGCCACTCTCCGCGAAAGCGACGCGCTCGCCCATGACGTGCGCTGTATCGAGGACGGCGACGTGACCCATGTCGAGGGCGGCGTCGACCCGATCCGAGACATTGAGACGATCGAGACCGAACTGATGCTCGCCGATCTCGAAAGTCTCGAAAAGCGCGTGGTGGCAATGGAGAAGAAGGCGAAGGGCGGCGACAAGGAGGCGAAGGCGCTCGTCGATCTTATGAACCGTTGCCTCGTCCTGCTGCGCGAGGGCAAGCCCGCGCGCCTCGCCAAGGTCAGCGACGACGAGCGCGCCGACTTCGCAGGTCTCGGGCTCCTGTCGTCTAAGCCGGTGCTTTACGTCTGCAATGTCGAGGAGGGGTCGGCGGCCGAGGGCAACGCGCATTCGGCGAAAGTCGCGGCGCGCGCCGCCGAGGAAGGCGCGGCGGCGGTCGTCGTCTCGGCGAAAATCGAAAGCGAAATCGCGGTGCTGCCGGCCGACGAGCAGAAGGATTATCTCGAAGCCGTCGGCCTGATCGAGCCCGGGCTCAATCGCGTCATCCGAGCCGGCTACGATCTCCTGCATCTCATCACCTATTTTACCGTCGGCCCGAAAGAGGCGCGCGCCTGGACCATTGAAAAGGGCGTGCGCGCGCCGGCGGCGGCAGGCGTGATCCATACCGATTTCGAGAAGGGTTTCATTCGCGCCGAGACGATCGCCTATGATGATTACATCGCCAACAAGGGCGAGACGGGCGCGCGCGACGCCGGCCGGCTGCGACTGGAAGGCAAGGAATATGTCGTCGCCGACGGCGACGTGATGCATTTCAGGTTTAATACGTAATGGGTGCCCTTACCGAGGGATGAGAACGCCACGCGGCCCGCAGTCGCGTGACGCCGCTACGTCAGTGAAAGTTGGCCGTCTGTCCCAAGTATATGGGTCGATTCACCAGGTTGCGGCCAGCGCGCACGCCCGCGAGAAGCTTCGTTCCCGCCACAGCATGCGCTAGGCTCGTTGCGTTTTCCGCGCGGATGTTAATAATCCTGGCGTCGCGTGTGATCTCGAACCGAATATACGCGCTGCCCGGTCCCGGCAAAGGAAGACGCGCGGCGTTTGCGTTCATCTGCGAATAGATGTTTTGCAGATAGGCCAATTCCACCGACGTCAACTCTCCCGCAAAACATGAAACGGCGGCGAGTAAGCCAAGCGCGATGACTGGCCATCTGGCGACGCGAGACATAGCGCGCTCGAAATCGAACTCTTCTACTTCGAAAGATTATCGATCCGCTTGTTCAACTCGTCGAGCTGGCGCTTCAGGTCGGCGACGTCGCCGCCTTCCTTATGAGCGCCGGCCTCATGCTCATTCAGGGTCGGGCCGGTCGTCATCCCTTCCGTCGGCACGCCGAAGGGGTTGAACATGGTGAGCGCCTGACGGAACACGGCCATGTTCTTGCGGGCCTGCTCCTCCAAGGACTGGAAGGCGGCGCGCGTCGGCTCGGCGAAGGGGCCGGCGCTGACGCCGAGCGCCGAGGCGAACTGGTCGCGAAACTTCTGCTGCTCCTTGGTGAGCTTGTCGATCGAGAATTCGAGATAGCTCGGCACCAGCATCTGCATTGAGTCGCCATAGAAGCGGATAAGCTGACGCAGGAAGGCGATCGGCAGCAGGCTCTGGCCTTCCTTGCCCTCCTGCTCGAAAATGATCTGGGTCAGCACCGGACGGGTGATGTCGTCGCCGGTTTTCGCATCGCACACGACGAAATCCTCGCCGCGCTTGACCATCGCCGCGAGGTCCTCAAGCGTCACATAAGTGCTTGTCCCGGTGTCGTAGAGCCGACGATTGGCGTATTTCTTGATGGTTGTGGGTTTCTTCTCGGTCGCCATACGCCTGACACGCTCCCCTCGCCGCACGGCCGCCGCCCGCCCAAATTTCAGTCGCCTGGCTCGAACGATACGCGCAAATTGGCGCCTGCGGCAATATTTTCGTGCCGAAAGCCTTTCGCTACCTCCCGATTCCGTGCAAAACGGGCCGCGGCTTGCCCAGCGCAGGCGCGAAAGACCGACAATTCGCCCCCTGGCCGGCCGAGGCGGTCGGGGATGTAGATTTTTTTCAAGGAGACTGACAGATGACCGATATCGTGATCGTTTCCGCGGCGCGCACCGCCGTCGGATCGTTCAACGGAGCCTTTGGAGCGGTTCCGGCCCACGAGCTCGGCGCTGTCGCCATCAAAGCCGCTCTTGAGCGCGCCAAGGTTCAGCCTGGCGAGGTCTGCGAGGTCATTCTCGGCCAGGTGCTCGACGCGGCGCAGGGCCAGAATCCGGCGCGGCAGGCGGCGATCAAGGCCGGCGTTCCGGACAGCGCCACCGCTTTCGGGGTCAATCAGGTCTGCGGCTCGGGTCTGCGCGCCGTCGCGCTCGCCGCTCAGCAGATCCAGGCGGGCGACGCCACGATCGTGGTCGCCGGCGGCCAGGAGTCGATGTCGCTCGCGCCGCATGCGTCGCAGCTGCGCACGGGCACGAAAATGGGCGACGTGAAATTCGTTGACACGATGATCATCGACGGGCTCACCGACGCCTTCAACAACTACCACATGGGCCTCACCGCCGAGAACGTCGCCAAGCAGTGGCAGATCACCCGCGAGCAGCAGGACGAATTTGCGGTCAAGTCGCAGAACAAGGCCGAGGCGGCGCAAAAGGCCGGCAAGTTCAAGGACGAGATCGTCCCCTATACGATCTCGACCAGAAAGGGCGACGTCGTCGTCGACGCCGACGAATATATCAAGCACGGCGTCACCATGGAGGGCGTCTCCAAGCTGCGCCCGGCCTTCTCGAAGGACGGCACGGTGACCGCGGCGAACGCCTCGGGCCTCAATGACGGCGCGGCGGCGCTCATCGTGATGAGCGCCGACGAAGCCAAGAAGCGCGGCCTGACGCCGCTCGCCCGCCTCGCCTCCTGGGCGACCGCCGGCGTCGATCCGGCGGTGATGGGGTCCGGCCCGATCCCGGCCTCGCGCAAGGCGCTGGAAAAGGCCGGCTGGAAGGTCGCCGACCTCGATCTCATCGAGGCCAACGAAGCCTTCGCGGCCCAGGCGCTCGCGGTCAACAAGGACATGGGCTGGGATCCCGCCATCGTGAACGTCAATGGCGGCGCGATCGCCATCGGCCATCCGATCGGCGCGTCGGGCGCGCGCGTGCTCACCACGCTTCTGCACGAAATGGCGCGGCGCGGCGCGAAAAAGGGCCTCGCGACGCTCTGCATCGGCGGCGGCATGGGCATCGCGATGACCGTGGAGCGGTAAGGCGTGTCAGGCGTCAGGCCAGCCGGCTCAATTTACGATAGGAACAGCTTCAAGTCAGAAATTGCGTGCGACCTCGTCTGAGGTCTAGCATCACGAGATCGTGACGCATCCCACCGTGAACATGCTCGTTCTGGCGGCGTGACAACGTTCGACAAACCCGGCGCTAATCGTGCCGCCCAAGGCGAATCAACTGCTCAGCGACGCGCCTCATAAGCGAAGAAGCCCCTACCGGTCTTGCGGCCAAGATAGCCCGCGTCAAACATCTGCTTTAAGAGCGGACTCGGACGATATTTCGGATTGTCGAAACCGTCATAAAGCGTCTCCATGATGTCGAGACCGATAAGATCGGCAAGCGACAGCGGTCCCATCGGGCGGTTGGCGCCGAGTTTCATCATCGTATCGACGTCC
The DNA here is from genome assembly GCA_050174515.1 of Methylocystis sp. Taxonomy (GTDB): domain Bacteria; phylum Pseudomonadota; class Alphaproteobacteria; order Rhizobiales; family Beijerinckiaceae; genus Methylocystis. The sequence goes on along the minus strand of JBFXJV010000321.1, from coordinate 600 downwards.
TCCGGCGTTGCGAGGCCTTCGTAAACGCAGTTGATCGCTTCGTTGATCATTGGGATCAGGACCCGATTGACCACGAAGCCGTAGATATCCTTCGAGACTCGCGCCTTTTTGCCGATCGCCTCAGTCAGCGCAACCATCGTCTCGCAGACCTCGTCGATGGTCTGTAAGCCGCGGATGATCTCGACGAGCCAGGAATTCTCGCCGCGACCACTGCTTCGGTTAGGTTTTGGCCTAGCGGGAACGGCACGATCGTTCATGAGGAAATTGGATTCTCAGCGGTCGCTCGCCTGGTCCGAGCTTGATGGAACTTCCCCGCACGCTCGATGATCATCTGGTCGGCGGCAAGTGCGTCAATCGCTCAACTCATGTTCACGATGAACATCATGCACGACGACGCCGGTCCCTTCTGGCGGCATGCGCAACCAGTCGCGGCGCGTCAACGTGCGCTTTGTATCGTCGTAACCTTCTCTCCAATGCTCGCGCATCGAAGTTCCCGAAAACTCGTGATCTTTCGACGCCCCTTCGTACGCCTGTTGCTGATAGATCAGATGTACGATGGTGATATCCGGCAGCTTACCGAGCCTGTCGCGAAGTTTGCGT
>JBFXJV010000320.1:0-4360 GCA_050174515.1 Methylocystis sp. | reverse complement strand
AAAACGTGCGACGACGCGGCGCGCGACCGTCGCCTTGCGTTTGCTGGCAAGGACTGTAAAACAGGCGAGTTAAGCTAAGTTGCTTTAAACTCGGCAGTTTTCTTTAATGACAGTTGGGAAGCCCGATGCAAGACGATTTAGCGCCTTACAGCATGCCGCGCTGGGCCGTGATGCGCTGGCTTGTCAATTCGAGTCCGGGCGCGCCTGTCGACATCCAGCTCAAGCTCATTCGCAGCCTGTTCGGCACGCTTCCCGTATTCGCCGCGGGGGTCATCAACACGATCGTCGTGGCGGCTGTGATCGTCAGTCGCCAACCTTCGCCGCCATTCGTCATTTGGCTCGTCCTTGAGATTGTGATTTGCGGATTGCGACTCACTGTATTGTTGATCGCGCGCCGCGCCGCCTCGGAGCGGCGTGAAACTCCGACGGACATCTATCTCTTCCTCGGCCTGTTATGGAGCGCCAGCATTGGCTATGGCGGCTATGTCAGCCTGATCAGCGGCGACTGGGTCGTCGCCACGCTCGCCTGTTCCTCGGCGACGGCGATGGTCGGAGGCGTCTGCTTTCGGACATTCAGCGCGCCGCGTCTCGCGACCTTAATGATGCTGCTGAGCCTGGGCCCCTTCGCGCCGGCGGTCGTTATCGTTGGCGAAGCTTCGCTTTATGTGGTCTTGCTGCAAGTGCCGCTTTTCCTCGCCGCAATGAGCGCCGCCGCCTTTACGCTCAACAAGATGCTGGTGGCGACGATGCGCGGCGAGTTGGAGAATGCGCATCGCGCCAGGCACGACGCGCTCACCGGCCTGTCGAATCGCGCCGGACTTGCCGACGCCGTCGACGGCGGCCTGAAAGGCGCGCCTCCGCACGGCGGCGATCTTGCCGTTCTCTTTCTCGATCTCGACAACTTCAAGGGCGTCAATGACACTTACGGTCACGCCGCCGGAGACAGGCTCCTCAAACTGGCGGCGGAGCGCCTTCGCCAATCCTTGCGCGCGACCGACGTGGCGGCGCGGATCGGCGGCGACGAATTCGTGGTGCTTGCCAAGGGATTGACCAGCGAACAGGCGGCGGAGCTGAGCCAGCGGCTGACGAATTCCATATCAGCGACTTATGATCTGGGCGACGGCGTTCGGGCAACCATCGGCGTGAGCGTCGGCGTCGCTCTTGTGCCCGAACATGGCGCGGACGCCGAAGCGCTTCTCGCCGTGGCGGACGAAGCGCTGTACGAGGCCAAGGCGCAGCGTCAGGTGAGATTGCTGCATAGCCGCGTCAAGGAGGAACAGCTTCGCCGCGTCGCCGCGGTGGTCGGCGGCATGAGGCCCAGGACCCAATAGTTTCGCGTTGGCGCGGTAAACGCAGACTGCGCCGAAGCTTCGCGGCTTGACGCCGACGCCTCGAAAGCGTTTAGAAAACATCCAAGATTGCGGCGGCTCAGGGCGCTTTGGCCAGAAAGCGGATTCGCTTGCGGCCCAAGACTGCCGCGCCGATGAGAAATGCCGTTGCCTCCGCGGTCGAGGCGCGAAAGGTGCGCAAGAAAATGGGTAAGGTGACCGGGTTTCTCGAGATTGACCGGCATGACCGCAAATACAAGCCGGCGGCCGACCGCATTCGCCACTATCGCGAATTTGTCATTCCGTTGTCGGACGAAACGACGCGCAGCCAGGCGTCGCGTTGCATGGATTGCGGCATTCCCTTTTGTCACAACGGATGCCCGGTCAATAACCAGATTCCCGACTGGAACGATCTCGTCTACCACGGCGAGTGGCGGCGCGCGCTCGTCAATCTGCATTCGACGAACAACTTCCCGGAGTTCACAGGCCGAGTGTGTCCGGCGCCCTGCGAAGCGTCCTGCACGCTGAATCTCCAGGATCAGCCGGTCACGATCAAAACCATCGAATGCGCAATCGTCGACCGTGGATTTGAGCACGGCTGGGTCGTTCCCGAGCCGTCAAAGCGCAAGACCGGCAAAAAAATCGCGATCGTCGGCTCCGGACCGGCGGGACTTGCTGCAGCGCAGCAACTCGCCCGCGCCGGCCATGACGCGCATGTCTATGAAAAGCACGCAAAGCCCGGCGGCTTGCTGCGTTACGGCATCCCGGACTTCAAGATGGAGAAGCGCCTCATCGACCGCCGCGTTCGGCAGATGGAGGCGGAGGGCGTCGTGTTTCACTGCGACGTTCATGTCGGCGTGGATCTGTCCGCCGACGATCTGATCGCCGGCCACGACGCGGTGGTCCTCGCCGGCGGCGCCGAACAGCCGCGCGATTTGCCGATTCCCGGCCGCGAATTGCGTGGCGTTCATTTCGCGATGGACTTTCTGCCCCAGCAGAACCGTCGGGTATCGGGCGAGCCGCTCTCGACCAACGAACCGATCCTCGCAACCGGCAAGCATGTCGTCGTCATCGGTGGCGGCGACACCGGCTCGGACTGCATCGGGATGTCGGTGCGCCAGGGCGCGCTTTCGGTGACTCAGCTCGAAATCATGCCGCGCCCGCCGGAGAAGGAGCACAAGCTGCTGACCTGGCCCGACTGGCCGCTCAAGCTGCGCACGTCCTCCTCTCACGACGAGGGCGCATCGCGGGAATTTTCGGTGCTGACGCGCGAATTCGAAGGAAAAGACGGCGCGGTGAAGACGCTGCGTTGCGTGCGCGTCGACGGCAAAATGCAGGAGGAGCCGGGGAGCGAGTTCAAGCTCAGGGCCGATCTCGTGCTGCTCGCGATGGGGTTTGTGTCGCCGGTGCGCGAGGGCCTGCTGGAAGGGCTCGGGGTCGCGCTCGATTCCCGCGGCAATGTCGCCGCCGACACAAGCGCCTATCGGGCGTCTCGCGAAAAAATCTTCGCTTGTGGAGACATGCGGCGCGGTCAATCGCTCGTCGTCTGGGCCATTCGCGAAGGTCGCCAATGCGCCCATTCGGTGGATGAATTCCTTATGGGCGAAACCAATCTGCCAAGGTGAGAGTGATGGTCAGCGAGAAACTGAATCTCTGGTATTGCGACACCTTCGTCAGCACTCCTTGGCAGTTCTTCTTCCTGATGCTGCCGCTTTTTGGCGCGTTTCTTTACGGCCGCGAGAAATACAGGCTCGCCTGGACGCTGATCGGCATCTGGATTTTCATCCAGGTGACCTTCTCGGCGCTCACCAACTTGGTGTTCAATTGCTCGCTGGATTAGGCGCACAAAAAAGGCCCCGAAAACCGGGGCCTTCCATTTAGACGCGGGGCGCGCCTACAGAACGACGACCGAGGTTCCCACCTTCACGCGGCTGAACAGATCGGTCACGTCATTGTTCAGCATGCGGATGCAGCCAGAGGACACCGCCTGGCCGATGGTCCAAGGTTCGTTGGAGCCATGGATGCGGAACATCGTGTCGCGACCGCCTGAGTAGAGATACATCGCGCGCGCGCCGAGCGGATTGTCCACGCCGCCCGTCATGTGGCGGGGCAGATCAGGCCGGCGCTTCAACATCGCCGCCGGGGGCGTCCAGCTGGGCCAGGTTTCCTTGCGGCCGATATGCGTGCGGCCCTTCCAGGTGAAGCCCTGGCGGCCGACGCCGACGCCGTAACGCATGGCCTGTCCGTTCGCCAGAGACAGATAGAGGTAGCGGTTCTTGGTGTCGACGGTGATGGTGCCGGGACGCTCATTGGTCGGGTCCTGCACGATCTCGCGCGTCGTGCTCGGATACTCGCGCGCGAGTCGCGCCTCTTCCTGATCGCCGTAATAGGCCTGCGGGTCCTGGGAGCCGTAATAAGCCTGCGGGTCCTGGGAGGCATAGTAGGACCGCGGGTCCTGGGCGGCAGAATAGTCTTGCTGATCCCGGCCGTAATAGGCCTGCTGCTCTCGCGCGTCATTATAGGCGGCGGTCGTATCCTGCGCGTCGTCGCCCAGACCGAACAGCGCCATGAAGGAGCGCCCCTGGGCGTTGGCGGCGGTCGACGAAAGTCCCGCAATTGCGGCGACGGCGGCGACTTTCAGAAAGCGGCGGGCAGTGAACTCACGGTGGGACATAACGGAGGCTCCACAATTTCCCTGTTGTGCAGGGACAATGCAGAACCACCGAAAAGCGTTCCGTGCGCTAACGCACAAATCGTTAGTGCGGCTGAGAAGCGGCGTTCGCCGGTGGACGCCAGCTGTAGTCGTCGGCGCGATTGTCGCGCGGACTTTGATCGCCGCCCTCGACGAAGACATGTCGAACGAGCGCCGGCGCCGGCGCGCCGGCGTCGGTCGCCTTGCCGGTGGGCGTTTTCCTGGCGAGCTCGGTCGCCGTGCCGGCGCCCGTCAGCTGTTGAGTCGGGCCCGCAGCTGGCCGGTCAGGCAAGGTCGGGGCCGCCGAGGGGCCGCCGATGGGAGACCGGAATATGTTCGG
>JBFXJV010000319.1:0-4384 GCA_050174515.1 Methylocystis sp. | reverse complement strand
TGATCGAATGGCGGTTCTGCGCCCAGGCGAAGACCCAGGGAATCGCGCGTAAATCCGCAAGGCTTTTCGCGCCGAAGCGTCGCGCCGGCCGCGAGCCGATGTTGAGCAGCGAAATCTCTTCGAGCGGACTCGCCGCCTGGAAATAGGCGACGAGATCGGGATCGCCGATAAATTTCGCATAGGCCGCGAAGGAGGCGCCGGAAATCTCTTCGAGAGCCTCGTCGAATTCCGCGTGCGGCGCCAACGCTTCCTCGCGCTCCGACTTCAGCGCATGCTGGAAGACTGACGACGCCAGAAGCTCCATCTGATAGGCCGCCGTTCCGCGATTGGCGTATTTGAACGAGACGACCTCGCCCTGTTCGGTGACGCGGAAGCGGCCGCGGATTGAGCCCGCCGGCTGCGCCGCGATCGCATGGCCGGTCGGCGCGCCGCCGCGCGAAACCGAGCCGCCGCGTCCGTGGAAGAAGGCGATGGCGACGCCCTGCTCGCGTCCGACCTGAGAAAGGCGCGCCTGCGCCTTAAAGAGTTCCCAGTTCGACGACAGAAAGCCGCCGTCCTTATTCGAATCGGAATAGCCGATCATCACCTCTTGCAGATTGCCCTGCCAGCGCGTCGAGCGGCGCACGACCGGAACCTGCAACAGATCGCGCATGATCGCCGGCGCGGCGCGCAGATCGCCGATCGTCTCGAAGAGCGGCACGATCGGCAGCGTCAGGATCTCGATTCCGGGTTCGTCGAGGAAAAGTCCGGCCTCCTTGGCGAGGAGATAAACGCCGAGGACGTCGACTGCTGAACGCGTCATCGAGAGAATGAAACCGCCGAAGGCTTCGCGGTCGAGCTGCGTGCGCATCTCGGCGACGACCTCGAACATCTCGATGACGTCGCGCGCATCGGCGGAAAGCTTCTCGCGCGGGACCGGCGTCGTGAGGGGCTTGGCAAGTTCGGCGAGCAGAAAGTCGCGCCACTCGGGCGACTCCAGATCGGGAGGAGTTTCGCCGCCGGTCTTGATGCGCCACAATTCTTCGAGCGCCTGCGTGGTGCGCGTCGTGTTCTGGCGGATGTCGAGTCGCACTGTGCTGAAGCGGAAAATTTCCGCCGCGCGGCGCAAAGGCCGCACGAGATCCGTCGCCAGCGCATCGCTCTTGGCTTCGATCAGCGCCTTTTCGAGCACGAGCAGGTCCGAAATAAGTTCGTCGGCGCTCGCATAGCGCGGACCCGTCGTCGGCTCGCAGGCCACGGCGCGCAGCGTCTGATCGAGCTTGCGCAGAATCGTCGTGACGAACTGCCGATAGGGCTCGTTCTGATTGCGCGCTTCGACCGCGGCGCCGTCCGGCAGGGTCGCGAGACGTGCAGCGAGTTCTTCGCGGAATGACTGCGGAATATCGGCGGCGCGCTGGCTGATCGACAGCATGCGCGCAAGATCGACGACGCGCGCCCGGTAATGATTCAAGCTCGCCGAAGCATTTTCGCGCATCGTCCGGCGCGTCACGTCATTCGTCACGAAAGGGTTGCCGTCGCGGTCGCCGCCGATCCAGGAGCCGAACTGGAAAAAAGGCGAGACCTCGAACCTCTCATTGGGATAGTGGCGTCTCAGCGCGCGTTCGCAGGTCGACAGGAGCTCCGGCGCAAGATCGAAAATGCTCTCGTGAAAGAAGTGCTGGCCCCAGGCCACTTCCTGATCGACAGTGGGTTTTTCGAGATGCAATTCGCCGGTGAGCCACAGAAGCTCGATCTGATCATAGATCGACTTGACCAGCGCTTCACGCTCGCGGTCGGTCCAGCGGGTCGATTCGAGTTCACGCAGCAGCAGATAGATGCGGCGATATTTTTCTAGGATCGAGACGCGCTTTGCCTCGGTCGGATGGGCGGTGATGACGGGGCGGATGCGCAGCGTCTGCAATTGCGCGCGAATCTCGTCGGGCGCCACGCCCGAAGCCGCCGCGCTCGACAACACATAGTCGAAAGTGCCGAGCAGCTTGTCATGGCCTTTTTCGCGCTCAATCCGCCGCCGCCGCCGCATGGCGTAGGCCTGTTCGGCGATGGAGACGAGCTGAAACAGAATGCCCTGCGCCTGAAGCGCACGCGCCATCTGCCGCGGCTCGAGACCCGCGCCCGCCTTGGAGTCGCGCACGACGGCCTCGATCTCCGGCGTGTGACGGTGGATGACGGTGAGCAATTGCTCGCGCAAGAATGCGGACGCTTCGGTGACCGAACGAGTCGCATAAGCAGACGGCAGGCCGGTCGAAGACGGGCTCCTTAAAGTCTGGGTCTCGGCGGTCATCAAGACTCCTTAGGCGCTCGCGCGTCCGAGACGAACGGCTGTCGCGACTTGAGTACGGACGTCGACGCCCGGCGGCGCCGGCGTCGATCCTATCCTTCAGGCGCTCTGCAATACTTTGGCGACGGTCGATCCGAATTCGGCCGGGCTCGGCGCGACGGTCAGCCCGTAAGACTTCATGATCTCGGTTTTCTCCGCGGCGCTGTCGCCGGTCGCCGAAATGATCGCGCCGGCGTGGCCCATGCGGCGCCCCTTGGGAGCGGTAAGGCCAGCGACGAAGCCGATCACCGGCTTGGAGAAATTCTCCTTGATCCAGGCGGAGGCCTCGGCTTCCTGCGGACCGCCGATTTCGCCGATGATGAGCACCGCCTTGGTCTCCGGGTCCTTGTCGAAGAGCACCAGATGGTCAAGGAAGGACGAGCCGTTGATCGGATCGCCGCCGATGCCGACGGATGTGGAAATGCCGAGGCCAAGCGCCTTCAGTTGCGACGCCGCTTCATAGCCGAGCGTGCCGGAGCGCGAGATCAGCCCCACCGAACCCTGCTTGTAGATGTGGCCCGGCATGATGCCGAGCATCGCCTTGCCCGGCGAAATGATGCCGGCGCAATTGGGGCCGACCATCATCGGCCGGCGATCCTTCGGGAAGCGCAGGAAGTAACGCTTCACGCGCATCATGTCCTGCGCTGGAATGCCGTCGGTGATCGAGCAGATCAGGCGTACGCCGGAGTCGGCCGACTCCATGATGGCGTCGGCGCAGAAGGCCGGCGCAACGAAGGTAATCGACGCTTGCGCGCCGGTTTCGCGCACCGCTTCGCGCACGGTGTTGAACACCGGCACGCCGTGATGAGTCTTGCCGCCCTTTCCGGGCGTGACGCCGGCGACGACATTGCTGCCGTAGTCGATCATCTCCTTGGTGTGAAAGCTGCCCTTATCGCCGGTGATGCCCTGAACCAGGATCGGCGTCTTTTCGTCAATGAGAATGCTCATGTGTCGTTCTCCGGCGCTTACTTGGCGCCCTTATAGGCGGCGACGGCTTTTTCGGCGGCTTCGGCCAGCGTGTCGGCCTGAATGATCGGAATGCCGCTCTCGGCGATGATCTTCTTGCCTGCTTCGACATTGGTGCCGGCGAGGCGCACGACCAGCGGCACGCCCTCGATCTTCTCGGCGCGCACCGCGTCGACGACGCCCTGCGCGACCCAGTCGCAGCGGTTGATGCCGGCGAAAATATTGACGAGCACGACTTTCACGCGCCGGTCGGACAGAACGAGGCGGAAGGCCGTCGCGACGCGCTCCGGCGAAGCGCCGCCGCCAACGTCGAGGAAGTTCGCGGGATTGCCGCCCGCGTGCTTGATCATGTCCATCGTCGCCATCGCCAGTCCGGCGCCATTGACGATGCAGCCGATTTCGCCGTCGAGGCCGATATAGTTGAGCGCATGCTCCGACGCCTGCGCCTCGCGCGGATCGCTCTGCGAGGGGTCGTTCATGTCGACGATGTTGCGGCGGCGAAACAGCGCATTGTCGTCGAAGGACATTTTCGCGTCGAGCGCGAGCACCTTGTCGTCCTTGGTGACGACGAGCGGATTGATCTCAAGCATGGTCGCGTCATTGTCGCGGAAGGCGCGATAGGCGCCCATGATCGTCTTCACCGCACGCGAGACCTGTTTGAGATTGAGGCCGAGCTGAAAGGCGAGTTCGCGCGCCTGGAACTGCTGCAGGCCGACGGCGGGCTCGACGATCACCTGAAGCAGTTCGTCGGGCGTGTTCTTGGCGATCTCTTCGATCTCCATGCCGCCATGTTTCGAAGCGATGACGCGCACCCGCTCCAATTTGCGGTCGAGCACATAGCCAAGATAAATCTCGCGCTCGAAAGGATCGGCGACTTCGACATAGACACGTTGCACGGGCTTGCCTTCTGGTCCCGTCTGCGCGGTGACGAGCCGCTTGCCGAGAAGATCGCGCGCCGCCTGCTGCACTTCGTGATAGGTGCGGCAGAGCTTGACGCCGCCAGCCTTGCCGCGCGCGCCGGCGTGAATCTGCGCCTTGACGACCCAATGCGAGCCGCCGAGCTCAGTCGCGGCGTAAACCGCCTGGTCCGGGCTGAAGGCG
>JBFXJV010000318.1:0-4401 GCA_050174515.1 Methylocystis sp. | reverse complement strand
CAGAAACGCAGCGTCGAAGACGCATGGCGATACATCGGCCGTCTGGCGCAAGCCATCGAAGCCGACGAATGCAAAAACTATTTCGAAAACGCTGGATACGCTTCCGTCAAAAAGTGAAACGCTCTAAAGCGCGGCTCACGAAAAAGTGGTTGCCGGTTTTTCGCGCAAGGCGCGCTTTAAACTTTGGAATCGATCACGTGATTTGCGTTTAGGCGGGTTGGCCTAAACGGAGCGCGTTCTAGAGCAGGTTCCGAAAAAGTTGACAGACTTTTTCGAAGAGAACCTGCTCCAACATTCTGATTTTGAGCGATTCCTTATCGATCACATGATTCCATGTGATCGGGAAGCGCTCTAAGTCAACGGGGCGCGCGTTTGGCGAGAATGCGTTGCAGGGTGCGGCGATGCATATTGAGCCGCCGCGCCGTCTCCGAAACATTGCGGTCGCAGGATTCGAAGACGCGCTGAATATGCTCCCAGCGGACCCGGTCGGCCGACATCGGATTTTCCTGCGCGTCCGGCTTGTCGAGCTGAGTCGCCATCAGCGCGTGATAGATCTCGTCGGCGTCGGCGGGTTTCGCCAGATAATCGAAGGCGCCGAGCTTAACTGCGGTGACGGCGGTGGCGATGTTGCCATAGCCGGTGAGAATGATGCCGCGCGCGTCTGGTCGCGAGGCCTTCAGCTTCGAAATGACGTCGAGCCCGTTGCCGTCGTTGAGGCGCATGTCGATGATGGCGAAAGCCGGCGGACTCGACTCAAGCGCCGCAAGACCCTCGGCGACCGTTTCGCATGGCGTCACGACGAAGCCGCGCGCTTCCATCGCGCGAGTCAACCTTCCGAGAAACGGTTTGTCGTCATCCAGGATGAGCAATGAACGGTCCTGCGGCAGAGCGGCGATTTGCTCAGCCTCCGAATCGCCTTCCCGATCCGACTTCAATTCTTCAGCCGACATCGCGTGTCCACCCGTGATTTTTGTCAAATCTAGCTTATCGGCGGCGTTGCGTCGATCTATTTGTCCTGATCTACAAGCTTGGTCCTGGCGGCGGCCGGCTCGAGCGCAGCCCGCGGCCAGGTAATCTTGATGACCGCGCCAGTTCTCGGCGGCGAAACATTTGTCGTTTCGACGACGGCGCCTGACCGTTCCAGGAGCGTCTTGGCGATAAACAGGCCGAGCCCCAGTCCTGAGTCAGGATCGCTTTTGGTGCGCCGTTCCGTCGGCCGGCCTCTCAAATAGGGGTCGCCGAGCCGGTCGAGAATGTCAGGCGAAAAGCCGGGTCCGTCGTCCTGGATCGATATCGTGACATAGCTTGGACTCCACCATGCGTCGATTTTTACCCGCGAATTGGCGAAGTCCATGGCGTTTTCGACAAGGTTGCCGAGGCCGTAGAGGATGGCCGGATTGCGCGCCAGCACTGGAGCGTCGGTCGGTCCGTTCTTCGAAATCTCCACCTCGACGCCGCTTTCGCGTTGCGGCTCGACTACTTCCTGGATCAGCGTGTCGATCGAGAGCAGATTCATGACGGCGCTCTGATCGGTCGCGCCAAGCGAGGCGAGCTTGCCGAGGATTACCCGGCAACGCGCCGTCTCCTGCGCGAGGAGCGCAAGATCGTCGCGCAGCGCCGGCGCATTCTCGGGCGCCGACTTCAGCAGTTCCTTAATGATCAGCGTGATGGTCGCGAGCGGCGTGCCGAGTTCATGCGCCGCCGCCGCGGCGAGCCCGTCAAGCTGCGAAAGATGCTGCTCGCGTTCGAGCACCAGCTCCGTCGCAGCGAGCGCATCCGCCAACAGCCGCGCTTCATCGGACACTCGAGCGGCGTAAATGCCGATGAACGCCGCGCTGAGCGCCAAAGCGGCCCAGATTCCGGTGCGGTAGAGGAGCGGAAAGGTCAGCTTTTCGTTGGGATACCAGGGCAGCGGGTAATATTCGACGGCAAGCACCGTCGCCACCGCAATCATGACGATGCCGAGCAGCAGCGTCAGATTGCTCGGCAGCGACACCGACGAAATGATCACCGGCGTGAGGAACAGCATCGCGAAACTGTTCGTCAGACCGCCGGTGAGATAGAGCAGAAATCCGAGCTGGATGATGTCGTAGCCGAGGAGCACGGCGGCCTCGACGTCGCCGAGACGGAAACTGCGCGGCGTGCCATAGCGCATGCCGATGTTGAGCGTGGCGGACGCCGCGATGAAGACGAAGCAGAGGCCGACCGGAAAATCGAATCCGAGAAGGAAATAGACGCCGAGACAGGCCGCCGTCTGGCCGGCGATGGCGACCCAGCGCAGCACGAGGAGAGTCTCCATGCGCAGGCGCCGGGCGTCATATTCATATTCCACCGTTGTCATTTCGGTAATTCCTGAGCGCAGTATTCCGTTGCGTATCACAATCCGACGCCGCGCGACGCGCGCCAGATGCGCCATTGTCGGCGCAGCGGCGAGGGTTCGCCAGTCAGGCGATCAGGATCGTAATCGCTTCGCGCCAGCTGCTCCAGATAGAGAGGCGTGGTGGCCGCCGGAAGCAGGGCGGCGTGGGCGAGGCCGAGATCGAGAGCCAGGCGGCGCGCTGCGTCATAGTGGGACTGCGCCCGACCCCGCATTTCCTTTACAGCGGAGCGAAGCGCTTTGCGCTCGCTCGCCGCTTCGCCGTCTTTGGCGAACGCCTCGTCGGGTATAAATTTCTGCTGACCGGACGTTTCTGCAATGGCGCGCGCGACTCGCGTCAAGCCGAGCGCGACGCCCGCCTCATCGAAAGCGCGCGCCGACGGCGCGTGAAGATTTGCGCCGAGAATGCGGGCCGCCCAGCGCATCGGGGCCGACGCCGTGGCGCGGCAATAGTCTTCGAGCGCCGACCAGCTCGGCATTCGATCGTCGTAGAGATCGAACACATGCGCTTCCGCCAGTGCGATGAATTCGTCGCGGGGCAGGGCGAAAAGCTCAATCGTGTCGACGAGCGCGTCGGCGATGGGATTGGCGCGGGCGCCTTCGCCTTGCGCGGCCGCGCCCTCCAGCGCGTCGATCCACCATTGCAGCCGCATCTCGCCCAGCAGCGGCTGCGTGACTTTGCCGCTGACGTCGGCTGCTTCCTGGGCGAAGGCGTAGAGCGCGTGAATGTGTTTTCGCGCCTCGCGCGGCGCGAAAAGACAGGCGAGCCACAGGTCGCGGTCGCGCGCCCGCAGAAGTTCTTCGCACTGCGCATAATTCTCCTGGGAAGCGGCGGTCATGTCACACGGCGATCAGCAGCGCGCCGACCCGGCGATCCTCGTCGACGAGCATATTGTAGGTGCGCACGGCGGCGCCCGTCGCCATGGTTTCGCAACCGACCCCCGCCGCGCGCAGCTTGGCGCGCAGGATGCTCGCAAGCGGCAGGAGGTCCTGTCCAGTCCCGACGACGAACACGTCGAGGCCGCCGCTTTCAGATAGCGCGCGGTCGATCATCGCGTCGTCGATCTCGGCAGCGTTGCTCAGAGGCACGGCCCGTACGCCCGAGGGCAGGGCGAGAATGGAGCCTTTGTGGGACATATCGGCGAAACGAAAACCGCCGCCGCCGTAATCGTCGATCTTGTGACGGCCGGGGACATAGCCGCCGTCGCGAGCGGTCAAGCCGGCCTCGTCTTCGCCCGCTTGCCCGCAGCCTTGCGAGCGGGCGCGGGAGTCTTTTCCGTAGCTGCGGGCGGCGCCGTCGGCGTGGCGGCGGGCGTCTCGGCCGCTTCGTCCCGAGCGGATGCAGTTTCGGCCTTGCGCTCGGTCTCGAGCTTCTGCTTGGCCGCCTTGTCGGCGTCTTCATTGCGCAAGCCGAGATAGATCAGCATCGGCGAGCAGATGAAGATCGACGAATAGGTGGCGACGAAAATGCCCCAGATCATCGCAATCGAGAAGGAGCGGATCACCTGGCCGCCGAATGCGACGAGCGCAAACAAAGCGAGCATCACCGTCGTCGCGGTCATGATCGTGCGCGGCAGCACGGCGTTGATCGACATGTCGACCATCTGGGCTGTCGCCATTTTCTTGTATTTGCGCATGTTTTCGCGAATGCGGTCGAGCACCACCACCGTCTCGTTCAACGAATAGCCGACGATGGTCAAAATCGCGGCGATCGAGGTGGTGTTGAATTCGAGCTGGGTGATCGAGAAGAAGCCGACGGTGAGCAGCAGATCGTGCATCGTCGCGATCACCGCGCCGATCGCGAATTGCCATTCGAAGCGCAGCCACAGATAGCTCAGCACCGCGATGATGGAGAGCACGACGCCGAGCGTTCCCGACTGCACCAATTCATTCGAAACGCGCGGGCCGACGACCTCAACGCGCCGCAGATCGTAATAGGCGCCGACAGCGTCGCGCACCCGCTCGACCGCCGCCTGCTGGGCGACGTCGCCGCCCGGTTGCAGTCCGAAGCGCAAGGTCGCGTC
>JBFXJV010000317.1:0-4412 GCA_050174515.1 Methylocystis sp. | reverse complement strand
CCAATGAGCCTTCAGTGCTGGTCGACACCGACGCCCATAACAAGGCGCTGGACGCCGACGCGGCGCTGCAGGATCTCGGCTCAGATCTTATCGGCGAGTCTTACGTGACGGCGACGCTGACCGTCTGGGACGATGATCCGCGCCTCGCCGACGAAAAGCTGCGTCTCGCCGAGAAGGTCATACAGGGCCGCGACTTCACCTGCATGGCCGAGACGGTCAATTCGATCGAGGCCTGGCTAGGATCGCTCCCCGGACATGTCTACGCCAATGTTCGTCAGCCGCCGGTCTCGACGCTGAACCTCGCCCATATGATTCCGCTCTCTGCGGTCTGGGCGGGTCCGCTGCAGGATGCGCATCTTCACGCGCCGCCGCTGTTCTTCGCGCGGACGGAAGGATCGACGCCGTTTCGGTTCTCGCTGCATGTCGGCGATGTCGGTCATACGCTGATTGTCGGACCGACCGGGGCCGGCAAGAGCGTGCTGCTGGCGTTGATGACGCTGCAGTTTCGCCGCTACGACAATTCTCGGATTTTCATTTTCGACTTCGGGGGATCGGCGCGGGCGGCGACGCTCGCCATGAGCGGCGACTGGAACGATCTCGGCGGCTCGCTCAATGACGACGCCATCGATCCGGTCTCCCTGCAGCCGCTGGCGCACATAGATGAAGTCGCCGAGCGCGCCTGGGCCGCGGAATGGATCGCGGCGATCCTTGCGCGCGAAAATATCAGCGTCACGCCGGAGGTCAAGGAGCATCTCTGGACGGCGCTGGGCTCTTTGGCGTCGGCGCCGCTTGCCGAGCGCACGCTTACCGGCCTTTCGGTCCTTCTGCAATCCAACGCCCTCAAACGCGCGTTCAAACCTTTCTGCCTTGGCGGGCTGCATGGGCGGTTGCTCGATGCAGAGGCCGAAGTTCTGGGCGCCGCCAACATCCAGACTTTTGAAACCGAAGGCCTGATCGGCTCATCGGCCGCGCCCGCGGTTCTCGCCTATCTCTTTCATCGCATCGAAGGCCAACTGGATGGGTCGCCGAGTCTCATCATTATCGATGAAGGCTGGCTCGCGCTCGACGACAAGGGATTCGCCGGCCAGCTGCGCGAATGGCTGAAAACCCTGCGCAAGAAGAACGCCTCCGTCGTCTTCGCCACCCAGTCGCTCGCCGATATCGAAACGAGCCCGATTGCCCCAGCGATCGTCGAGAGCTGCCCGACGCGGCTGTTCCTGCCCAATGAACGCGCCTTCGAGCCGCAGATCGCCGCCATCTATCGCCGCTTCGGATTGAACGACCGGCAGATCGAGATCATCGCGCGGGCGACGCCAAAACGCGACTATTACTGCCAGTCGCGTCGTGGCAATCGCCTGTTCGACCTTGGCCTTGGTCCCCTGGCGCTGGCGTTTTGCGCCGCGTCCTCGAAGACCGATCAAAAGCTCATCTCCGGGCTCGTCGCCGAATATGGCCGTCAAGGCTTTGCGCGCCCCTGGCTCGTCAGCCGCGGCCTCGTCTGGGCCGCCGATCTGCTCCCCAAAAAAAACGAATTGGAGGCCGCGTCATGACACGCAGTCGTTTCCCTATCTCGGCAAGCCGCCTTGCGCTCGCTCTGGCGCTGTCCCTGGCGCCTCTCGGGGCGACACGCGCGCAGTTCATGGTGTTCGATCCAAGCAATTACGCACAGAACGTGATGACTGCGGCGAATACGCTGCGGCAGATCAACAATCAGATCACCAGCCTCCAGAACGAGGCGCGGATGATCATCAATCAGGCGCGCAATCTCGCGAGTCTCCCTTACTCGTCATTGCAGACCATCGAGCAATCGATCGCGCAGACCCAGCAGCTCCTGCATCAGGCCCAGCGCATCGCCTATGACGTCCAGCAGATCGATCAGGCTTTTGCGACGCAATACGGCGCGGCGAATGTCTCAATGAGCAGCGCATCGCTGATCGATGGCGCCCGGCATCGCTGGCAGAATTCTCTCGCGGGATTCCAGGACGCGCTGCGGGTTCAGGCCGGGATCGTGCAGGGCGTCGAGACCGCGCGATCCGAAGCCAGCGCGCTGATCTCATCCAGCCAATCCGCCGTCGGCGCCCTGCAGGCGTCGCAGGCCGGCAATCAGCTCCTCGCGCTGCAGAGCAAGCAGCTTGCCGACGTCACGGCGCTGCTCGCCTCCCAAGGCCGCGCTCAGTCGCTGGAGATGGCCCGCAGCGCGCAAGCGCAGGAACAGGCGCGCGAGCAGATGCGCCGCTTCATCGCGCCCGGCCGGGCCTATCAGCCCGGCAATGTCTCCATGTTCCATTGATCGAGGCGCGCCGAAATGAAAATCGAAGATTGGATCGCTCCCGAGAATATCGGATTCATCGCGCTCGGCGTCGTGATCGGCGCCATCGCTCTCGTCGGCGTCGAGGCGGCCTGCGACGCCGACGTGGCGGCGAAAGCGCAATCCTCGTCGAATTTGCATACGGGCCAACCAGTCGGAGCGCCTCGGATCGACGAAGAACTGCTGCGCTGCGCGACGATCCCGATCGAACAGGCCGATGATCCCAAATGCCGCGCGCTTTGGGCCGAGCAGCGGCGAAAATTCTTCGCGCCGCCAGCCGAGCCCGCCGAAGAAGCCGCAAAGCCCCTCGACATGTTCCCCTCGGCGCCGCGCGCGCTCGAAAAGCCCGCGGCGACCGCGCCCAAAACGCCGCCCGCGCCAAAGCCCTCGCAAAAGACGAAGAGCGAGTGACGTCACATGGGCGGAACCGGCGTCATCGATCACTTTCTCGAGGTCTTCACCTCCTATATCGACTCCGGCTTCGGCCTGCTCGGCGGCGAAGTCGGCTTTCTGGCGTCGACGCTGGTTGTCGTCGACATCGTTCTTGCCGCGCTGTTCTGGAGCCTGGCGCCGGACGAGGACATCATCGCTCGTCTCGTCAAGAAGACGCTGTTCGTCGGCGTCTTCGCTTATCTCATCAGCAATTGGAACCATCTCGCCCGCATCGTCTTCGAGAGCTTTTCCGGCCTTGGCCTCAAAGCCGCCGGAAGCGGCCTTGCCGCGGCGGATTTTCTGCGTCCCGGCCGCGTCGCGCAGGTCGGGATCGACGCGGGCCGGCCGATCCTTGAAGCGATCTCCGGCCTCATGGGTTATGTCGCCTTCTTTGAAAACTTTATTCAGATCGCCGTCTTGCTCTTCGCCTGGCTGATCGTTCTCCTCAGCTTCTTCATCCTCTCCATCCAGCTCTTCGTCACGCTGATCGAATTCAAGCTCACAACGCTCGCCGGCTTCGTGCTGATCCCCTTTGGCCTCTTCGGCAAGACCGCTTTTCTCGCCGAACGCGTGCTCGGCAATGTCGTCTCTTCCGGCGTCAAAGTTCTGACGCTCGCCGTCATCATCGGCATCGGCTCGACCTTGTTTGCGCAATTCACGCAAGGGGCTGGTGGCGCGCAGCCGACGATCGACGACGCGATGACATTGGTGCTGGCGGCGCTGACGCTTCTCGGTCTCGGCGTCTTCGGCCCCGGCGTCGCCAATGGCATCGTCTCCGGCGGCCCGCAGCTTGGCGCGGGCGCCGTCGTTGGAACCGGTCTGATTGTCGCCGGCGGAGCCGCCGCCGGCTATAGCGCGGCGCGGTACGCGGGCGGCGCCCTCGCTTCTCTTGGCGGCAATCGTGACACCGCCGCCGCGACGACGATTCCGCCAGGAAGCGGACCAGGCGCGCCGAGCGCGCCGTCTTCTCCTAGCGCGCCGCCTTCCGGGCCGAATGGCGGGCGGGGAGGAGGAACAGGCTTAGCGTCCGGTCGATCCACCGCTTCAACGTTCAGCGCGGCGTCAGCCGTGAGCGGCGGCGGCGCTCCTTCGACGCGGCCAAACGACACAGCCCCTCTCACCAGCGGTGAGCCTGCCTGGGCGAAGCGCTTGAAGCGCGCGCAGACCGTCAGCCACGGCCTCTCTCTCGCCGCTCATTCCATCCGCGCCGGCGACGCCCATGGCGCCGGCGCTTCCATCACTCTCTCCGAGGCGCGCTGATGTTCAAACGCTCTTCCGTTCGCTACGGACGCACGCCCGAACCCGAAACGCCTTACCAAAAGGCGAGCCAAGTCTGGGACGAGCGCATCGGCTCGGCGCGCGTGCAGGCGAAGAACTGGCGGTTGATCGCCTTTGGCAATCTCTTTCTCTCCGGCGGCCTCGCCGTCGCGCTGGTCTGGCAGGGCGCGCGCGGCTCCATCGTTCCCTGGGTGGTGCAGGTCGACAAAATCGGCGAAGCGCAGGCGATCGCGCCGGCCATCGCCGCCTACAAGCCGACTGATCCGCAGATCGCCTGGCATCTCGCGCGCTTCGTCGAGAATGTGCGCGCCATTCCTGCCGATCCGATCATCGTCCGGCAGAATTGGCTGAAAGCCTATGACTTCGTCACCGACAAGGGCGCGGTGGCCTTAAA
>JBFXJV010000316.1:0-4445 GCA_050174515.1 Methylocystis sp. | reverse complement strand
TGGAGATGTTCGGCCACTGTCTGGATCAAGATGGCCGCCAACGGTCGCGCCTGTCCTTTGCGTGATTTAACCCGTTGAAAAGGCGGAACCACGCTGATCACGGCAATATTTGAACCGCCCCAATTTGAATTATTCTAAAGTAAGCTTGAACAATTTGTCCCTGCCGCCTGGCGTTGCGCTGAACGAGCGCTGCGCCGCTCAATAATCCTTACCGCATCAATGCATTCGCATCAGTAATACAGAATGCATGCGACAATACGCCCTACGGCGAGTCGTATTACATGGCGAGACTTCTGCTTCCCGCGGTCTCGGGCAAGATAACGGGCTCGGCTGCCGCTCCGGAAAACACCGGAGAGCTTACGTTTGACCCGGAACCCCCATCGGATGCGGGACAATGTCTGAGATCAGACAATCAGACAAAAGGAGCGAATATTGTGGCCAATGTAACATTTTCATCGCCTGTCCTTGCGCGGGACGTCACCGTATATGCCATCGCCGGAGACCGGGGCACGATCTTGGCGGTGGCCAAGGCAGCCAAAATCCCCATTCCCTTCGATTGTCAGGACGGCGAATGCGGCTCCTGCCTCGTCGAGGTCACGCATCTCAGTCAGAATCCCAAATACGGGATCGCGCTGACCGAGAAGGAAAAGGAAATGTTGCGTCAGCTCGGCAAGATCACCAAAGCCGAGATCGAGAACGCCGAAGTCAACGACATGCCGCCGCGCTATCGCCTGGCCTGCCAATGTTTCGTCCGCAACGAAGACATACTCGTCAAATTCGAGGGCGATCAAACCTTGCCTGCGCAGGGACCCCATATCACACACGCCGCCAAACGATTCACGGGGGGCATCGACATCGCCACGGTCGATGAATTCTTAGGTTATGCGGTGAAGGTCGAAGAGGACGCTGCGATACATTTCGACGAACTCGCCTCCATGATGGAGGAATGCGGCAATCAGGAAGTGGCGAGACTGTTTCGGCAGCTCGCAGGCTTCTCGCGCCTGCACCTCGCCGAGGCCAAGAAGCGCGCCGGTTCGATCGACCTGTCGAAAGTCATCCCGCCCGATTATGTCTGGCCCAATCACGCAACCCCGGAGCGCACCGAAATTTGGGCCGCCGATCCGTCGCTGTCGCGGCTCGATGGATTGAAGGCCGCGCTGCAGGGCGAACGCCGAGGCTATGAATTTTATCGGGCCGTCGTCGCTAAGACCAAATCGCCCGAGATCGAAGCGATGGCCAAGGAGTTCGTCAAGGAAGAGGCCGAGCACGTCAAGATTCTCGAAGCCTGGATCACGCGCGAGGAATGGACCGCGAAGAACCCGCCGAGCGCCAGCGCTTGAGCGCGCGCCCCTGACAACATTGCCCGAGGCGGGACGCGATTCTTTCGCGCCCGCCTCCCGCCAAACGCGCTGGATCAGCAAGCGAGGAACGGGATGGAATCGGTCGAGGAATTTCTGGCTTACGCTATCAATCTCGAACTCGAAGCGGCGAACCGCTACGCCCTGCTGGCCGACGCCATGGAGGCGGGCGGCAATCATGAGGTGTGCAAACTGTTTCGTCGCCTGGCGGATTATTCCAGGCTTCATCTCGCAGAAGCGCGCGCCCGCGGCGGCTTTCGCGACATACCCAAGATGAAGCTGGACGAGTTCGTTTGGCCCGATCTGGAGAGCCCGGAGACGGCGGCGATCTGGGCCGCCGATCCGTTCATCGGACGAGAACAAGCGCTTGAAATCGCGCGCGACGCCGAAACGGCGGGGCTCGACTATTACCAGCGCGTTCTCGACTCAACCTCCGACCCCGAGATCAAGACTCTCGCCAAGGAGTTTGTCGCCGAGGAGCGCACGCATGTCTCCGAACTCAACAAATGGATCGCGGCGAATAAGGCTGGGAAGACTCTGACCGTCGATCCGTGAGTTCGATTGTTTCGACGCCTTAGGCGCGGCCGCGCGCGACGCGCTTTAAGGTCACAATGATGTGTCATACGACATCCGTTTGAACGGCTCGGATGTCATTCCCGACGCGCGCAATGCGCGCGATCGGGAGTCCAGACCAAAGCCAGCCTTCTCGGATTGGCTTTCAGATTGCCGGTCAGGCCTTCGGCCTGCAGGGAATAATGCGGTGCAAGCGAACGGATCAGGCGGAATTCGTATCACGCCAAATTCGGTTGATCTGTTCTGAGAACAAGCGAGCCGGAAGCTCGCGGTCCCTGGCGATCTGGACTGCGAGCCTCAGGCTCGCGCGAAGCGATCAAGCGGATAACGTGTCAGACCTCTGATAGAGATTTCCGTCGGCGACTCGCTTGTGGGCGAACAGCAGGATCATAAGTGGCTAAGGCGACAGAGCGACATGTCCCGATATCGGAAGAGAGCATCCTGCAGATCGCGGCGCATATTCTGGCGTCCGGAAAAGTTCCGCACGACGAGGACATCGCGAACCAGAAAATTATCGCAAGATTGATCGAGCTTATTACGACTCTTCCGGAGGCGTCGCCGCGACTGCTGAACTGTCTGTCGGAATGCGCTCACTTCATGAAGTTAAGGGGCCACGAAAATATTTTCGCCGAGGCGAAGATATACGCGGAACGCCAGCGCCGATCGAAACGCGTGTCGTTATCGAAGCGCGGGAGTTAATCTCGCATTCGCCGGATGGTGAATGATTTTGCTGTACGAATCCACCGTTTCAGCATATTTTTCAGGATGTTGTGCGCGATTAATTGAGGCGGCCATGGCGAACCCTGCGGGTGAATCGAATGGCGGCGTTCTCAGGCTCGATTTCGACCGGCGATCGATGCTCCAGTTTCGCGGATCCATCGTGACTTCGGACGCTGGATTGCTTGCTTATCGTGAACTCGACGACGCGCTCGGTCTTTCCACGATGGCGGGCGAAACCCTCGCCGACGCCCGCCCCGCCAAGAACGGGCGACATGCGCTTGTCGGTATGCTGCGGCAGTCTGTCTTCGGGCGACTCGCTGGCTACGAGGACGTGAACGACGCCGAGCGGCTTCGACATGATCCGGCCATGCGTTGGGTCGGCGGCGGGAAGGCGGCGCATGGGTGCACGGCGTCGGCCAGCCAAATGGGGCGCTTCGAGACGCGCTGGCTCGCCGCCGAGAAGAATCTCTCCGCCCTCGCCGATCTTTCAAGTCGATGGATCGACCGCGTTCCGCCGGGTCGTCGCCAAGGTCGAATGGCATGTGGGCGAGCTTTATCCGCGCATTGGTTCATCGTGACCAATTTGGCGCGGCGCGCCGAGAATGTCGTCGCGTTCTACAACAAGCACGGGACTTGAGAGCAAAACATCAAGGAAGGCAAGGGCGCGATCAACTGGACGCGGCTGTCATGTCGCTCCTTCGCCGCCAACGCCGTGCGCCTTCAGCTTCATGCCCTCGCCAACAACCTCGGCAACTTCCTGCGCACGTTGGCGAAGCCGGAGCCGATCAAGGATTGGACGCTGACGACACTCAAGGAAAAGCTGATCAAGATCGGCGCAAGGGTCGTGAGCCACGCCCGTTACGTCGCGTTCCAGATGGCGGAGGTCGCCGTTCCGAGGCAGTTGTTGGTAGACATTCTGCGGATGATCGCAGAGCTGCATCCGCCACCCTTGGCGTCCACTGTGTAAGGCGTTCGCGTGTCATGAGTTCAAGCCAAACGACAGGAGAGGCGCGTCCAGATGATCGGCAATTTTCCGATTTCCCTGGTCGGAAGGCCGGCCGAGGTCGGCAGTTGCAATCCTGCGCTCCGGCGGCGGTCTCCGCGATCGTGCGATCTTGTCGAACGCGGCAAATTCGGGGAAGGTTGCACCCGAACCAGCGCCTATCCGGCGAATGCCGGCTCAGAACTCCATCACTAACAGAGGCTGTTTTCTGCGATGCCAAGGACTGACAGGTTGCTCGTCGACTACCAGGATCTGGACCCCGGCAAAGTAGACTCTCGCCTTCGATACGGGAGCTTCGTTGCTGAAAAGAACCGCCTATTTTTTATGGAGGTTCCAAAGGCGGCTTGCACCACGATGAAATGGATTCTGGCTCTCGCTGAAGGGCATGCTCTACATGCCGTTCCGATGGGGGATGAGAGCCAAGCTGAAATGTGTATTCATTATCGCGAAGTCAATCCATTGCCGTCGCCGTTTGATCTGCCAAGGGAACAAGCTAGGGAGGTGCTATACGGCAAAAGCTACCGTCGATTCTGTCTCGTAAGGAATCCTTATTCACGTATCGTTTCAGCATGGGCCGATAAAATTCGGCAAATAGAACCTGGTTATGCCAACGTGTGCGCCGACATCCTCAAACATAACGCACGTGCTGCAAGCATAAATAGTGCTCCGACGTTTTCTGAATTTTGCGAATGGCTTGTACAAACAAACAACGCAGACAGGTGTGATCCGCATTGGATGCCGCAAACAAAGCTTCTGCTGCCAGAGCTTATCCAATATGATTATGTTATAAA
>JBFXJV010000315.1:0-4476 GCA_050174515.1 Methylocystis sp. | reverse complement strand
AGGTGTATGACTCGATCAAAAAAAAGCGCCCGGAAGCGGGCGCCAAGAATCTCCTCGATCCGATTAAAATCGATCTGACGGCGTCCGAGACCTGGCCCAGCCCCAGCGATCGGCTCTACGATGTCATTTTCGTCGTCAACCTTTTCCAGGTCGCTCCCGTGTCGATCTGCGACGGCATCGCCCAAGTCGCTGACCGAGTGTTGACCAAGGATGGTTTCGTCGCGATCTATGGGCCCTTCAAGGTCGATGGCGCGTATACGACTGAGTCGAACGCCGCCTTCGATCAGGAGATTCTCGCCCCCAAGGTTGCGGAATGGGGCCTCAAGGACGTGCGCGAACTCGAACGCGCCGCCAAGCCGCACAATATCGCGCTCAAAGGAGTCGTGGACATGCCGGCGAACAACTTCATTCTACTCTTTGGGCGCGCATGAAGGCGACCAGGAGCGTTGATGCGCTATGGCGCGAGAAGCGACGGTGAATAAGGGCGCCGCAATCGTGATTGGCGTCGGCGCCGAGACAGGTCTCGGCGCGGCGCTGGCGCGGCGTTTCGCGCGAGCAGGTCTCCGCGTCACGATCGCGGGCCGCACGCCGGAACGGCTGCGGGTCGTCGCCGAAAAAATCGCCGCGACGGGCGGCTCAGTCGCGATCAGGGCCGCCGACGCCACGAGCGAAGCCGATGTCGTCGCCCTCTTCGACGAAGCGGACCGCGACGGCGACCTCAAGCTCGTCGCCTATAATGTGGGGAGCAACGTCACTGCCTCAGCTCAGGATACGACGCCCGAACTCCTCGAGCGCCTTTGGCGACAAAACGCGCTCGGCGGCTTCATTGTCGGACGGGAGGCGGCCCGGCGCTTCTCCGAACGCGGGCAGGGCACGCTCCTTTTCACCGGCGCGACGGCGTCCTTGCGGGCGCGTCCGCCCTTCCTTGCCTTCGCCGCCGCCAAAGCCGCCTTGCGCGCCGTCGCCCAGGCCCTCGCCCGCGAGTTTGGCTCAAAGGGCGTTCATGTCGCCCATGTCGTCATCGACGGCGTCATTGCCGGCGAATATGCGGCGACGAATTTCGCCGAATACGCGCGCTCCAAGGGCCCGGACGGCGTCCTTGCGGTGGACGACATCGCCGACGCCTATTGGGCGCTGCACTGTCAGAAGCGCAGCGCCTGGACTCACGAAATGGACCTCAGGCCCTTCAAAGAGCCTTTCTAGAGGTCCGCAGTTTACGGCCGCGGAGACAGCAGAAAATGGCGACGCAAACAAAGTGGCGCATTGTCGGCGACTATCTCGAGAACTGCAGTTGCGACATCGTCTGTCCCTGTCTGGTCTCGACCAAGGCCATGATGGCGACGCCGACGCAAGGATGCTGTGACAACGTTCTGGCGTTTCACATCGACATGGGAATTTATGGCGACGTCGTGCTGGATGGGCTGAATGTCGTGCTTGCGGCGCATACGCCAGGTCCCATGGCGGAAGGCGACTGGACGCTCGCCGCCTATATCGACGAGCGCGCAACCGACAGGCAGACCGAAGCTCTCGAAGCAATTTTCGGCGGCGATGAAGGCGGACCGATGGCGGTCTTCGGAGCGCTCGTCGGGACGCATCTTGGCGTGAAGAAAATTCCTATCCGCTATGCGATCGAGGGCAAGTCGCGCCGGGTCGAAATCCCCGGCGTGCTTGCCGTCGCCGTCGACCCGCTCGCGAGCATGCATCCGAGCGGGGAAATCTGGGGCATGACCGGGCATCCGCTCGCCCCGGAGAAAATCGCCTTTGGCGTTGGGCGCGACGGCAACGGCTTTAGCGACCACGGCTGGAACTGGAACAACTCCGGCCGCAACGGGCATTACGCGCCGATTGAATGGTCGAACTGACGGGCGGCGTTGACGGCATGGAACAGACCCGTCCGGACCCGGTCGCCATTCACCGCAATGCGATCTTCGCCGCGCTGATCGCCTTGTCGATCGTGGCCTGGATGCTTTTGATCTGGCACGGCGTTGCGCATGAGACCGACATTCGCATGGCTTCCCCATCCATGGGTCTCGGCGCGCCGCTCTTCCTCGCCGTCTGGCTGGCGATGACAATCGCGATGATGTTTCCGGCGGCCGCGCCGATGGCGCTCACCTTCCACAAGGCGCAGAGCGCCCGGCGCAAACGAAGACAGGCCTTCGTGGGAACATGGGCATTCCTCGCCGGCTATCTTGTCGTCTGGGTCGCTTCGGGCGTCGCAGCCTATGTCGGCGCGCTTGCGGCAGAGGCGATCGCGACGCGTCTCGATCTCTCGACGCAGACCTCGGCGCGCATCGGCGGTCTGATCCTCGTCGCGGCGGGGCTCTACCAGCTCACCCCGTTAAAAGATCTCTGCCTGACGAAGTGCCATACGCCGATGAGCTTCATCATGACCTCCTGGCGCGAGGGAACGCTCGGCGCCTTGCAGATGGGCGCGATCCACGGCGCCTGGTGCCTCGGCTGTTGCTGGCTGCTTTGCGCGATCATGTTTCCTCTCGGCATGATGAACGTCGCTGCGCTCGCGACGGTGACGGCTATCGTCTTCGCCGAGAAGACCCTGCCATGGGGCGCCGCCGTGGCGCAGGCTGCAGGGATCGTCATCCTCGCCTATGGCCTCTTGATCACTATTCAGCCTCAGGCGCTTCCAATCTTCCACGGATGACGGGCTTCGCCGGCCTGCACTCACTGGGTCTCGCGGGATGGTCCGCAAAGGGCGCCAATCCGCCGACGCTCGAAAAAGCTTCATCCGCCGAGCATCCGGTCCGCGTGTCCGCTCTGCTGATCGGCGACCCGCGCCAGAGCGAACAGCAGATCGCTCAGACGATTGAGATAGGCGAGAACATTCTCCGGAGCCGCCGGCTCCTCAAGCGCGGCGATGCTGCGCTCGGCGCGGCGCGCGACGGCGCGGGCCATGTGGAGGCGGGCGCTCGCCTCGGCCTCTCCCGGATAGATGAAATCGCGCAGCGGCGGCAGGGCGTCGCTGGCGCGATCAATCTCGGCTTCGAGCGCCGCGATCTCGGCGTCGTCCAATCGGATATCGATCTGACGCGCTTCCGCGCTGATGATGGCGCTGATTTTATAGAGCGCCTTTTGCGCGCCGCACAAAAGATCGCTCGCCTGAGGAAAAGCGACGCGCGCGAGGCCGAGGCTCGCCGATAATTCGTCGAGATCGCCGACCGCCGCGACCCGCGGATCGAATTTCGCCGCCCGCCTGCCTGAGAAGAGGCTGGTCTGGCCCCGGTCGCCTTTTTTCGTATAGAGCTTCATCGCCGTCCCACACGTCCCGCACTCTCGTTACGCCAATTCGTTACGCGATGCGCGCCTGCGGGTCATGCATAAAGCGCTCTGTCCGAAAAAGCTCCAGAGAAGGCAAAGGGGCAAGGCGCTGTTTGGAGAGCGGCTTCGCTCGCCGTGGCGCCATCTGTTTCCTTCCCACTGGCCCGACATTCGAGCAGAAAAGAGCCGCGGGCGCGTCATTCAGCCCCTCGCATTACAGGCGGGGATCGGCTATGTAAGAAATCGTCCAAACTGGACGGCTGGCAGGACGGGGGCCAAGTCGTCGGACTCGGGACAAGAAAAATAAAAGGGTTGGAGCATGGTCTATCGGCGTTACTTCCAGGCCGCCGTCTCCCGTCTCAAGGACGAGCGCCGCTATCGCGTCTTCGCGCATCTCGAGCGCGACGTCGAGGCTTTTCCCCTCGCCAACTGGCACCGCGACGACGGCTCGGTGGAGCCGGTGACGATCTGGTGCTCGAACGACTATCTCGGCATGGGTCAGCACCCCGAGGTGATCGCCGCGATGATCGACACGGCGGCGCGGGTCGGGGCCGGCGCCGGCGGCACCCGCAATATTTCCGGCACCAGCCACGCCATCGTCGAGCTTGAGCATGAACTCGCCGATCTTCACGGCAAGGAGGCGGCGCTCGTCTTCACCTCGGGGTGGATTTCCAATCTCGCGGCGATTTCGACCATCGCCGACCTCCTGCCCAATTGCGTCATTCTCTCCGACGCTTCGAATCACAATTCAATGATCGAGGGCGTGAAGCGCTCGCGGGCGGAAAAGAAAATCTTCCGCCACAATGATCTCGCGCATCTCGAAGAGTTGCTGATTGAATCCGGCGAGCGGCCCAAGCTCGTCGTCTTCGAAAGCCTCTATTCGATGAACGGCAATATCGCGCCGGTCGCCGACATCGTCGCGCTCGCCGAGCGCTATGGCGCGATGACCTATGTCGACGAAGTGCATGCGGTCGGCATGTATGGCGCGCGCGGCGGCGGCGTCTGCGAGCGCGAAGGCGTGATGGACCGCATCAATGTGATCGAGGGCACGCTCGCCAAGGGCTTTGGCACGATGGGCGGCTATATCGCCGGCGACGCCGTCATCATCGACGCGATCCGGTCCAATGCGGCGTCGTTCATCTTCACGACGGCGCTGCCGCCGGCGGTCGCCGCGGCGGCCAGCGCCGCCGTGCGTCTGCTCAA
>JBFXJV010000314.1:0-4483 GCA_050174515.1 Methylocystis sp. | reverse complement strand
CGGTCGGCCAGGCGATGGTGACCGTGTCCTTGGTCTGCGCCCAGGCGATTTCAGCCTTTCTGGCGCTGTCACGCCAGTCAAGCTCAAGCGATTGTCTATTTTCGCATCGCTGCTGGCGCCGGATAGAGCAGCCGACGCCAGACTTCAAACCATCCTCCGGCGATCACGGCGAGCGATAGCGCAAGAACGAGTTTTGGCCATGTCGACGGCTCAAAGCGCAGAAGCTCCGAGATCAGCGGGATGTAGAGGGCCGCCGCCAGCATGGCGGCGGCGGCCCCGGCGACCAGCCAGAACGCCAGATTGTCGCGCGAAAATAGCGAGGCGCCGCGTGGCGACGCATCCGAGAGCGCGAGCACGAGATTGCTCACGACAAGCGTCGTGAAGGCGAGACCACGCGCCTGCGGCTCGGGCGCTCCCAGCCCGTGATCGATGAGATAGACCGACATCACGGCAAGAAAGACGACAAAGCCCTGCACGAAACCGAGCCAAAGTTCGCGCGGGCCAAAGAGCGGTTCGTCGCGCCGGTGAGGCGGTTTGAGCATCGCATCGGGCTCGTTCGGCTGCGATTCGAAAACGAGCGCGCAGGTCGGGTCGATGATCAGCTCCATCAGCACCACATGCGCGGGCAACAGGAGAGGCGGCAGGCCCATGAGAATTGGCGTCAGAGCGACGCCGGCGATTGGAATATGAATCGCCGTCACATAGGTGAGCGCGCGTCGCAGATTGGCGAAAATGCGCCGACCCAGCGCCACCCCGGCGACAATCGACGCAAAGCTGTCGTCAAGCAGGACGATATGCGCGGCTTCGCGCGCCACATCTGATCCGCGCTGTCCCATGGCGATGCCGATATGCGCAGCGGCGAGCGCCGGCCCGTCATTGACGCCGTCTCCGGTCATCGCGACGATTTGGCCGTCAGCTTTGAACGCCTCGACGAGCGCCAGCTTGCTTGTCGGCGTCACTCTCGCGAAGACGCGAAGGTTCCGGATTTTTTCGGGAAGCAGCTCGCTTGGCGTGGCGGCGATGGCTGCGCCAGTTAGCGCGCCGGCGTCAGCGTCAAGCCCGGCCTGGCGCGCAATCGCGAGGGCGGTGGCAGGATAGTCGCCGGTGACCATCGCCACGGCGATCCCCGCGCGTCGCGCCGCCGTGACGGCGGCGGGGACGTCTTCGCGCAGCGGATCCTCAAACGCGAGCAACCCGGCAAAGTTGAATGAAGCCAGCTCCGGCGGCGGCGCCAGCGGCAGCGGCGCCGTCGTCGCCACGGCAAGCACGCGCAGGCCGCGACGCGCGAAATCGGCAATCTGAATTTCAAGGCGCGCGCGGTCTTCGACGGACAGTCGCGCGAGGTTGGAGATCGATTCCGGCGCGCCTTTCGCGGCATAGCTCTCGCCTGATTCATCGCGCCAGCATTGAATGAAGGCGAGGAAGTCCGGGCGGATCGGAAAGCTTCGAACCGGCTCGCCTTCCAGCGCCACGCCAGCGTCCGCCGCAAAGGCGTGAACGGCGCGATCCATCGGATCGACGGGGTTCAATGACGACGCGCGCAAGGCGGCGTGGATCAGCCTTCGGCGCCTTTCCGCGCCTGGCGCATCCGCCGTTTCGTCGCCATCGACGACGGCAAATGCCACGCGCACGCGGTTCTGCGTGAGCGTGCCGGTCTTGTCGACGCAGAGGATCGAAGTGGAACCGAGCGTTTCGGTCACTGACGTGCGGCGGACGAGCACGTTGCGGCGCGCCAGCCGATAGGCGCCGAGCGCGAGAAAGATCGCGAGCACCATCGGAAATTCTTGCGGCAGAAGGCCGATGGCGAGCGCGAGGCTGGCGATGGCGCCTTCGAACCAATCCCCATGCACGAGCCAATAGGCAAGAAACACCAGCAGGCAAAACAGCAGGGCGAAGACGCCCAGCGTCGCGACCAGCCTGCCAGTTCTTTGCTGCAGAGGACTGGGCTCGTTCTCGATCGCCGCGAGCGACTCGCCCAGCGCGCCCATCGCCGTGCGCGCGCCAGTGCGAAGGACTTCGGCCAGTCCCGAGCCGCGCGCGATCATCGTTCCGGCGAAAAGAAACGGCGTATGCTCCCCGCCGGGATCGGGAATTTCAGTCGAACGCCGTGCGCCTGCGAGAGTCTTCGTCACCGGCGCTGACTCCCCGGTAAGAAGCGATTCGTCGACGATGAGCGCATCGCCGCCGATCAGCAGCGCGTCGGCAGGCGCGCGCTCGCCTTCGCCGACAAGAATAAGGTCGCCGGGCACAAGATCACGCGCAGGCATCCGCCGCTCGACGCCGTCGCGCCGACAGATCGCGGTCGGCTGCGCCAGTCGGTTGAGCGCTTGAAGCGCGCGCTCGGTGCGCAACTCCTGCAGAACGACGAGAGTGATCGACGCGCCGGCGCCGGCGACCATGAACAGGCCTTCGCCAAGTTCGCCGACGAAAAGATAAAGCAGCGCAGCCGACGCAAGCAGAAAGAACATCGGTTCTTTGAGCGTGCGCAGCAATATCGCCAATACTCCCGGCGGAGGCGCCTTCGGCTGCTCATTCGGGCCGTATTCGGCAAGGCGCCGGGCGGCTTCCTCGGATGACAGTCCCAGGAAATTTATATTCCGCATATGTCCAAGCTCGTCAGGGGCCACACGCAATTTGCCTGCATCGCCAAGCGAACTTGCGACACGAATAGGAACGCGATAATTTTCTCCTAATGGCGAGGGGCGCCGCAAGCGCGGCTGAGAAGCACCCGTCGAACCTGATCCGGGTCATGCCGGCGTAGGGAAGGCCAGCGAAAGAGCGACGGCGCGCACGCGTCGACGCAACGACAGTTCGCCCCCTTCGTCTTCCTGACCGAGCGTCCGCTTCCCTTGACGAAGCGCGATGAAGGAGCGCGAGCATGAACATTCACGACAAGCGCCTGCCGGCGAGCGTCACCACCGGAGCAATCGGCAGATCTCGCAAAGTCTATGCTTCGCCGAACGGGCGCGACGACATCCGCGCGCCCTGTCGCGAAATCCCGCTTCATCCATCGTCGGGCGAGCCGCCGCTGCGCGTCTACGACTCCTCCGGCCCCTACACATGCGCGTCGTTCACGCCCGACCTTTCGGCTGGCCTTCCAGCTGCGCGGCCCTGGCTCGCGGTGCGCGCGGGTCTGGAGGCCTACCAAGGCCGCGCGATCAAGCCCGAGGACAATGGTTTCGCCGAAGGCGAGCGTCTCGTCCCGCCATGTCCCGCCGAACGGAAACTTTATCGCGCATCAGGCGCGCAGCCGGTCACGCAGCTTGAATTTGCTCGCGCCGGGATCATCACCGAAGAGATGATCTATGTCGCGCATCGCGAGAACCTCTGTCGCGCGCGCGCGCTCGATGTCGCGAAAGAACGCATCGCCGACGGCGAGAGCTTCGGCGCCGCGATCCCTGAATTCGTTACGCCCGATTTCGTGCGCGACGAAGTCGCCCGCGGCCGCGCCATCATTCCGGCGAACATCAATCACCCTGAGCTGGAGCCGGTCGTCATCGGCCGCAATTTTCTGGTGAAGGTCAACGCCAATATCGGCAATTCGGCCGTCAGCTCTTCCGTCGCGGAAGAAGTCGAGAAAATGGTGTGGGCGATCCGCTGGGGCGCGGACACGGTCATGGACCTTTCGACCGGCCGCAACATTCATAACATCCGCGATTGGATCATCCGCAACGCGCCGGTTCCGATTGGCACGGTGCCGATATATCAAGCTTTAGAGAAGGTCGGCGGCGACGCGCTGAAGCTCGATTGGGAAGTCTTTAAAGACACGCTGATCGAGCAGGCGGAGCAGGGGGTCGATTATTTCACCATCCATGCCGGCGTGCGTCTCGCCTATGTGCCGCTCACCGCCAATCGCGTCACCGGCATCGTCTCGCGCGGCGGCTCGATCATGGCGCGCTGGTGTCTCTCCAAGCACAAGGAGAGTTTCCTCTATGAACGCTTCGACGAAATCTGCGACATCATGCGCAAATATGACGTGTCATTTTCATTGGGCGACGGACTGCGTCCGGGCTGCAACGCCGACGCCAATGACGCGGCGCAATTCGCCGAATTGGAGACGCTCGGCGAACTGACGCAAATCGCCTGGGACAAGGGCTGTCAGACGATGATCGAAGGCCCCGGCCATGTGCCGATGCACAAGATCAAAGCCAATATGGAGAAGCAGCTCAGCGTTTGCGGCGAGGCGCCGTTCTATACGCTCGGTCCGCTCGTCACCGACATTGCGCCGGGCTATGACCACATTACTTCGGGCATCGGCGCGGCGATGATCGGCTGGTTCGGCACCTCCATGCTGTGTTACGTAACGCCTAAAGAACACCTCGGCCTGCCGGATCGCGACGACGTCAAGACCGGCGTGATCACCTATCGCATCGCCGCGCATGCGGCCGATCTCGCCAAGGGCCATCCGGCGGCGCGCGAACGCGACGACGCGATGAGCCGCGCGCGTTTCGACTTCCGTTGGGAGGATCAGTTCGAGATCGGA
>JBFXJV010000313.1:0-4494 GCA_050174515.1 Methylocystis sp. | reverse complement strand
TGTCGGGGAGGCCCATGGGGTTGCGGTAATAGCGGATGCGACGGCCGCGGCTTCCCCCATTGCCGGGCGCTGACGGCTTGTCTTCGAAGGAAACGTCCTCGCTGGCGCGGACGGCGACATAGTCCTTGCCCGCCGCGTTCTTCTTCGGCTCGGCGGCGTAGAAAGGCCCATCGGGATCCCGGTAGTAGATCACCGGCCCGGTTCCGGCATGGGTCTCGGCGGTTACGCGTTCCGGCGCCTTGGCGCGCCAAAGCATGACGCTGGCGACGCCGAATGCCGCCACAGCGAGGGCCAACCCGAAAATAAGCTTCGCGCCCTTCATAGCGAACCTCCGGCGAGGCGTTCGAGGTCGGCGTATCTGCTCTGCTCCTCGATTTTCAAGCCGAGGAGCTCCAGCTCGATGGCGCGCAGGCGACGCTCGGATTCGAGGAGCGCTGCCAAGCTCGTCGTGCCGGCGTCGAATCCGCTGCGCGCCGTTTGGATCGACAGTTTCGCCGGCGGGAGCTGTCGCTGTTCGAATATCCTGATCGCCTTGCGGACGGCCTCGAGGCGGAACCATGCCTCAGCGACTTCGCCGTCGAGGCGGATGCGGAGCGCCTCGTTGCGCGCCTGCGCGGCCCCAACACTGGCGGTCGCCGCCCGCTGTTCGGCGTCCTTCGCCTCATATTGCAGCGGCACGGTGAAGCCGAGCATAAACATGCCACTGTTTTCGCCGGTCTGGCGTTGCACGAAGTTCGCGCCTGCGGTGATGTCCGGATAGTAATTCAGATCGGTGAGCTTCTTGGCCGTCGTTGCAGATCGCACTTGAGCATGCGTGGCGGCGAGCTGCGGGTTGGACGCGCGCGCGAGGTCCTGAACTCCCGCAAGCGTCAGTTTCGTTTTGAGAGAGGGAAAACCCTTGGGCGCGGCAAGCGGCGCGCGCGCGTCGCGCCCGATCAAGGCGTTCAACCTCGCGGCCGCAGATTTCGCTTCGCCTTCGCGGCGCGCGACATCCGCGGCGGCGTTTGCGGCTTCGAGTTCCGCCTTGATGACATCCTCCTGCTCAACTGAGCTTGCGCCATAGCGCAGGCGCAACAGCTCAAGCAGTTGGTCGACCCGTTGCTTCAGCGACTTCGACAATTCCACCGCGCGCTGCGCGGCATTGTATTGGGCGAAGGCGGTCTTGATCCGCGCGACGAGATCAATCTCAATTGCGTGACTGCGATGCCAAGCGGCGTCAGCGTCCGCTTCGGCGACGCCCTTTTCCAGATCAGTCTTCCCCCAAAGCCTGAACGTCTGCTGGGCGCCGATCCACCGCTGACCGACACCACGGCTGTTCACGTCCCAAGCCTGTAACGTGACCACGGGATCCGGCTGAACGCCTGCAGCGCCGACGCGATGGGACGCGGAATCTGCATCGAGAACCGCGGCGGCCATCTCGGGACTAAGTTTTTTTGCCAAGGCGACGACGCTCTCGGCAGTTGCGCCGGGAAGGTCACGCTTGGCGGCTGCAGCGGACGCAATCCATAGGTTCAAGATCAGGGCTGCAATTAGAGGCAAACTGAGGCGCTGCATCATCGTGTAACCGGAAAGACAAGTCGGTTCTGAAGCGTTCCGACTTCTCCCTGAAGCTTCGCCGCAAGGGAGAGGCGCCAACGTCCCTCGTCGGTTAGATCGACCTTAAATCGATAGAGGCCGGGTCGTGGGGCTTTTGTCGACTGAATGGCGCTCGTCATCGCTTCCATGCCGTCCGGCGCCATGTCGAGCCTCGTGGCGAAGATGATCGCGTCGGACACGAGTTTCCCGTCCGGCTTGTGAATCAACCGCACGTCGATGACTCCATGTCCCGTCTTGAGCGCCGACTGGACCAGCTCAAAAGAATAATCGTCGACGGACGCGCGGGCGGGTCCTACGCCAAATAGGAGCACCGCCAGCAGCGCGCCGACGGCATGCATCAAGTTGTTCTGTGGCATTAGCGTAATCTCTCGCTTCCGCTCGGAAGCTGGTGCTGCGGGAAATGCTGTCGCGCGACTATTCTGCGCAAATGCGCGCGCGGACGGGCGGAGGCCGATTTGGTCAGCGCAAAGCAAGGGAAGGGGGGCGGCGTAGCCGTCGACGCGCCAAGGCGCGCTGAAAAATTGGCGCTAGCGCAGCTTTAGGAGATCGGCGGACGAAGGCTGGGCGGGCGCGCGACGCCTCGATGCGTCGCGTCGTCAGAGGGCTGCCCCCTCAGCTCTATCTCTGCCATACGCGCCAGCTTTAGAGTCGCGTGAGGCGTGAGTTGGACCGCCCCGCATATGAGAGAACTGCAGTGCGGAAGCGCCGCCGTGTGGTCGACCGGATGGTCCGGACAATCCTCGCCCGCCGACATCCCCACACATGAATGTGCGACTGGCGCAGCAAGACTGGACGCCGCGCCCGACAGCGCGGCGACGATCACCATCGCGGAGACGATTAGGCGCAGCCAGTTCTGCTTCATTGTCGTCCTCTGCGGGATTGATAGCAGAAAGCGCTTCGACCCGCAAAAGGCTCGGAAAGAATCGATCGGGGCCGAATGATGGTGAGCCAAGGAGTCAGAACGCAACCTAGGCTCAGGACTGATTGATTGAGGAAGCAGGCGACGGCTGCGGCGATGCAGATCGCCGAGAGGAAGGCGTGTGCGCAACAGTCGTAGCGGGGGGCGATACGCCGCCAGTCCTTGAGTTTGGCGAAGAGGTTCTCGATTTTGTGGCGCGTGCGGTATAGATTTCGTCGGCGATCAGCGTTCTGGCTTTTGGGAGCGCGTGGAACATCAGCCGCGCGCCTTTGTGAGCACTCATCTGACTTCGGTCAGCATCATGACGAGCGGCTTTTGTCGCCATGACATGTTTCGTCGCCTTGGCGATCCATCGGCTGGAACTGACGTCGGCCAAGGGCCCCCAAAAGCGAAACAGCGGAAAAGGCCGGAGGAGCTTCGTCAATTCGTCGCGCAGCTCGGCAGGCTGCGCGTAGCAGTCGGGGATCTTGCGCCCGTCGGCGGGATACATTGGGCGCGGCGTCACGCTCCAATCGGCGGTGGAATACATATTGTGCCACCAGAAGAGCTTGGCGCAAGTGCAGGCTGGATCACGCGCTTTGGCCGCCTCCCAAAGCTTCTCGCCGGCGATTAGCCGATTCGACTGGCGCCAGAACCAAATCTCGGCGAGATCGCGGAAATACCAACCATTGGCGACGGCGCCATGTCCCGCGGGCGCCAATCCGGTGAGCAGTGTCGCCTGCACGCTGCAGGTCACGGCCGGCGTGACCGTTTCCAGCGGGCGCATCCCGCCGCGCTGGGCGAGGCGCTGCAAGTTCGGCGTGTGAGGACTGACGAGCTCCGGAGTCGCGCCGACGACGAGTATGATCAGAAGGGGACGCATCTTCGTCGGCTCCGTTCTTGCGGCGCGCATCGTGTTGCTCACTATATCAGGCTTCGGTTAGGATCGAGCGTCGTTACGGCGAGGCGGAGGCCAGCATGAGTCTCATCGAAACGCTTCTGTTCGAATGGCTCGAACGGCGAACCGAACCTCAAGCCGTTGCTTGGTTGCGGGCGCGCGTCGCCGAGACGCGGCAGGCCGAAGTGGCGAAACGCTCGCGGGTCTTCGAGACCGCATTCGCCCGTGTTCCTAGAATGCTTGGCCGCACGCTGTTCGCGCTTTCCGAGGACGATCTCGCCACGGCCAATTGTCTGCGGCCGGGCTGGTCTCCCCGCGATTGGAGAATCGACGATGCGGCGCGCGCGTTGCTGCTGCTCGCGATGGAGAGCGTTTCTGAGGAAGTTCAATTCGTCGCTGTCTTCCGGCGGTTGCGGCAATCCGCCGACCCGCCGGAGCAAGTCGCGCTGTTTCGCAGCCTACCTCTCCTGAAACCTTCGGCCGGCCTCAAGGCCGAAGCGGAGGAGGGTTTGCGCACAAACATTCCCAGCGTCTTCGCCGCTCTTGCACATGATAATCCGTTTGCGCGCGAGGTCTTCGACGAGGCGCGCTGGAATCAGATGATCCTGAAGGCGCTGTTCATCGGCTGCGCGCTTGGCCCAATTCAAGGGCTCGACGCGCGCGCCAATCCGCGTCTTGCGCTCATGCTTCGCGATTTCGCGCGGGAGCGCCGGACGGCACGACGCTCGACGCCGCATGAATTGTGGCGCTGCCTCGGCCCATTTGCGCGGGAGGCTGCGGCGCTGGAAGATTTGGCGCTCGCTCTTAACAGTTCCGACCCGTCCGAGAGAGAGGCGGCCGAAGCTGTCTATGGCGGCGTGGGCGAATAAGCGCCCACGTGTCGCTCGTCACGTCAATTTTGGCGCGCGCGTGGATCAACTGAGTTCGCTCTGATCGTCGGAATTCTTCGACGCAGCGATGGCGACGAGCGCCGGTTACCGACTCTATCTGGCCCGCGACGGAGATGAACTCTTCGTCCTGTTTGTGAGTGGGACCACGAAGCGGCGGCAGGCCGACATCGACCGAGCCGGCGAGCTGCTGACGGAATAAAAGCCCGCGAGGC
>JBFXJV010000312.1:0-4508 GCA_050174515.1 Methylocystis sp. | reverse complement strand
CGGAAGGCGCCATGGTCGTCACCGCAGGTCTGGTCAAGCTGCGCAACGGCTCGCCGGTCGCCATTTCGAAAGCGCCGCCGCCGCCTGTCGACGCCGATCCCAAGCCTGTGGATCGGTGAACGGAGATTCCGCAATATGCGTTTCACTGACATTTTCGTGCGCCGCCCGGTGCTCGCCAGCGTGGTGAGCCTGCTGATTCTGGTGCTTGGCCTGAGATCGCTGGCGACTCTGTCCGTGCTGCAATATCCGCGCACGCAGAACGCCGTCGTCACGGTGACGACGTCCTATTTTGGCGCCGATCCGGCGACCGTCGCCGGTTTCGTCACGACGCCGCTCGAAAACGCGATCGCGCAGGCGAATGGCATCGACTATCTCACCTCGACCAGTCAGATCGGCGTGAGCACGATCACCGCCAATCTCAGGCTGAACTATGATTCCGGCAAGGCGCTGACCGAGATCAGCACCAAGGTCGATTCGGTGATCAACCAATTGCCGCAAGCCGTGCAGCGTCCCGTCATCACCGTCAAGATCGGCCAAACGACCGACGCCATGTATATTGGCTTCAACAGCGACATCCTCACGCCGAGCCAAGTGACGGATTATATTATCCGCGTCGTGCAGCCGCGTCTGCAATCGGTGCCAGGCGTTCAGACGGCGGAGCTCATCGGCGGCAAGACTTTTGCGCTCCGAGCGTGGCTCGATCCGGTGAGGCTCGCCGCCTATGGTCTCACCGCCTCCGAAGTGGCGGCGTCTCTACAAGGCAACGACTATATTGCGGGCCTCGGCTCGACCAAGGGCCAATGGGTTCAGGTGAATCTCTCGGCGGCGACCTCGCTCCACTCGCTCGAGGAGTTTCGTAACCTCGTCGTCAAGCAGGCGAACGGCGCCAATGTGAAGCTGCGCGACGTGGCCAATGTCACGCTCGGCGCGGACGACTATGAATCTTCGGTGTCGTTCGACGGCAAGCAGGCGGTTTACATCGGCATATTGGTGGCGCCGAACGCGAATTTGCTCGATGTCGTCAAAGGCGTCAAAGACGCCTATCCCGACATTTTGAAAGCGCTCCCCAAAGGCCTGAACAGCGAAATCGTCTACGATACGACGAATTTCGTGAACAGCTCCATCGATGAGGTGGTGCACACGCTGATCGAGGCGGTTCTCATCGTCACCGCCGTCGTCTTCGTGTTCTTGGGATCATGGCGCTCGGTGCTGATTCCGATCATGGCGATCCCGCTTTCGCTCATCGGCTCGCTGACGTTTCTCCTCGCTTTCGGCTTCTCGATCAATCTGCTGACGCTGCTTGCGTTGGTGTTGGCGATCGGGTTGGTGGTCGACGACGCGATCATCGTCGTCGAAAACGTCAACCGCCATCTCGCCGAGGGCCTCACGCCCGTCAACGCCGCGTTGCTGGCGGCGCGCGAACTCGCCGGACCGATCATCGCGATGACGATCGTGCTGATCGCCGTCTAT
This sequence comes from Methylocystis sp., assembly GCA_050174515.1. Lineage (GTDB taxonomy): Bacteria > Pseudomonadota > Alphaproteobacteria > Rhizobiales > Beijerinckiaceae > Methylocystis. Next base: position 3,038 of record JBFXJV010000312.1, on the reverse strand, counting down.
GTGCCGATCGGATTCCAAGGCGGCCTCACCGGCGCGCTCTTCGTTGAATTCGCTTTCACTCTCGCGGCGGCGGTCACCGTGTCCGGCATTGTCGCGCTCACCCTGTCGCCGGTGAGTTGCGCTTTGGCGCTCAAGCCCCCCAACCAAGGCGAGGAAACGTTTGAGTCCCGCATCATCGGCTATATCGACGCGCGGATGGACGCCGTCCGTGACCGCTATCAGGCCCTACTGGAGTCCTCGCTCAATTACGTTCCAGTGACGCTCGTCTTCGGCGGACTGGTGCTTGCGAGCATCTATTGGCTCTATGCAAACGCCAAGAGCGAACTCGCGCCAAACGAGGACCAGGGCATTATTCTGGCGCAAGCGACGCCGGCGCCGAATGCGACTCTCCAGCAGAAGCTGTACTACGCTAATGAGGCGTATAAGATCATCGCAAAGCACCCTGAAACTGACAGCGTGTTTCAGATCAATTCGCCGGCATCGAACCTGGCGGGCATGGTTCTCAAGCCTTCAGATGAGCGCAAAGCCGGGGCGGAGGAGTTACAGCATGCGCTCCAGCAGGAGCTGAGCGCCGTGCCGGGCGTGCGCTTCGTCGCCTTCCAGCCGCCCCCGCTTCCTGGGTCGATGGGCTTGCCGATTCAATTCGTCTTCCAGAGCAGCGACCCTTTCGAGAAAATGAACGGCCTCTCCCGTGAGTTCTTGTCGAAAGCTCTGGCGACGGGAAAATTCATGTTCCTCGACACCGATCTCAAGATTGATCAACCGCAGTTGTCGCTGATCATCGATCGCGAAAAGACAGCGCAACTCGGGTTGAGAATGATTGATGTCGGCGGCGCGCTCACCACCGCGCTGAGCGGCGGCTACACGCAATATTTCGGGTTGGCCGGCCGTTCGTACAAGGTCATACCGCAGGTCGCCCAGCGGTTTCGGCTGAATCCGGATCAGATACTGAACTATTACATTAAGACGGCGAACGGCTCCCTGGTGCCGCTTTCGACCGTCGCCAAGCTTGAGACCACCATCGTTCCCGAGTCGCTCAATCATTTTCAGCAAATCAATTCGGTGACGATATCGGGTGTGGCCGCCCCTGGCGTCATCGCCGGCGAGGCGCTCGACGCGCTGAGAGCGGTCGCGCGCCAGGTGTTGCCGTCAACCTATACGATCGACTATGCCGGCCCCTCGCGGCAATTCGTGCAGGAGTCGGGCGGCTTCCTGGTGACCTTCGGTTTTGCGCTGATCATTATCTTCCTTGCGCTCGCGGCTCAGTTCGAAAGCTTTCGCGATCCGCTGATCATCCTCGTGTCCGTTCCCATGTCGATCGCCGGCGCGCTGGCGTTCATCCTGCTTGGCTTCGGCGGCGCGAGCATCAACATCTATACGCAAGTCGGGCTGGTGACGCTGATGGGGCTGATCAGCAAACATGGCATATTGATCGTCGAATTCGCCAATGAGCTTCAGCATGGCGGCGCGTCGAAACGCGAGGCGATTCTCAAGGCGACCGCCATTCGACTGCGCCCCATTCTGATGACCACCGCCGCGATGGTGCTTGGCGTGGTGCCGCTCATCCTGGCCAGCGGCGCAGGCGCGGCCTCGCGCTACAACATGGGCCTTGTCATCGCCTCAGGCCTTTCCATCGGCACGCTCTTCACGCTGTTCGTTCTCCCCGCCGTCTATCTGGTGCTGGCGGCGGATCACTCGGCGATCGCGCAAGCTGACGTAGCGGAGCCTTCCGCGCTCGCCAAAGCTTCGTAATCGGCGACCATGAAGATGCCGCGCTGACGTTTGACGTCCCGCTCGAGCCCTACGGGGCGCCTTAAGGAGGCACCAGGAGACTTCGCGTCGCATTCCGTGGCCTGCGCTGCTCCAGATGGCGACCATTCGTGCCAGGAAGAGGATACGCCTGGATCACTTGCGGCGAACATCGGCAAGCTGCTCCGGCTTGGCGAATTCGACGTGATGGAGGCGCCCGTCGACACCGTCGACGATCAATGACAAGTTTGCTCGCCCGATGGCGGACGCCATGGGCGATGTAGTCGCCGCCGATGTTGAGGACTTTGCCGTGCTCCGAGAAGCCTCGAACGATGACATGGGTGTGGGGATGGCCGGTGTTGTGATGGTCGACGGCAATCCAGTCGAACCGCGTGTCGAGGTCACTCTCCAATCGACGGCACGAAAAACCCGCTGAACTTTGTCCCGACCTGCCGCTCGAAGAAGAATTTCAGCGCCGGGTTTGATGGTGAGGACAGTCGAATATGGCTCGATCGATCTGCAGGCGCGCAGAATATCGATGCGCGAAACAAGCGTCCAATAGCCGTTCGACGCCCAGCGCGCGAACGCGAAAAGAAGTCGGCGCGCGAGCGGCTGACGCTGATCCGTGTGTTCGAAGAACCGCGGGCGCTTGGCTATGACGGCGGCTACGACGTGGTGCGGCGCTAACGCCCGAAACTGGGCGCACAAGCATGCCTCAGGCCAAACGTGCAACGAAACGTGCGGCCAAAATAGGCCGGATCGGCGAACCCACCATTTTCGGCGATTTGAGCGATGAAGCTGCTAGTGAATTCAGGATTGATGAGCCGCCGATGCGCTACTTCAAGCCGAGTTGCGCGAATATGATTCGCTTACGGTCGTGCCGTTCTGCTGAAACAACTCCTGCAATCGACGTGGCGATAAGCCGACGCGCACATCATGCATCCTGATGTTGTTGACGTAAACGAAGAGATTCGCCCCGCCGATGGCGCGTTTGGCGCCGGTGTCGTCTAATTCGGGGGAGCGCTGGTGTGGACGATCGTCCCGACATGCTCGCCGCGCAACGCGGCGGTCAGTCGACCCGGCACGAGACCGTTGACGACTTGTATATGCTCCAGGTAGCGCGCGGTCCCCATAACTTCGAGGAGCGCGCGATCGAACGGCAGCGACCCTTCCTGCTTAGCCAGGTGCGCGGCAGTCGTCTCGCGGAGCAACTGCGCCTTTTCCCCGCCGGGCCCTTTCGGATCGGTCGTGTACACGCCGTCAACGTCCTCCACGATCGTTAATCCGGC
>JBFXJV010000311.1:0-4526 GCA_050174515.1 Methylocystis sp. | reverse complement strand
GGCGGACATTGACCGCCTCGGGCTCGAGCGCCGCCGCGGCAAGCGCCGGCTCAAGCCCGAGCCTAGCGAGAATGTGCCCGGCGTTCGGCGCGATCTGCAGTCCGGCGCCGATCTCCTCGATTCGCGGCGCGCGTTCCAGGACGAGCGCGCGTTTGCCGGCGCGCGCCAGCGAAAGCGCCGCGGCGAGTCCGCCAATGCCTGCGCCGGCGATGACGATCGGCGCGCTCACCCGCGACATCCTGTGAGGCGCGCGGCGGCGCCCCCATGAGCGGTTTTCAAGCGCAATGCTTAATTTTTTCGATCGACTCCAATTTGGAGCCGAGCGCCTGGCGAGCCCGCCATAAATCGAGCGCCACCTGCATGTTGATCCAAACTTCGGGCCCATTGCCGCATAATTTTCCGAGCTTGAGCGCCATCTCCGGCGAAATTCCAGAGTCGCCTGAAAGAATGCGATGCAGCTGCTGCCTGCCGACGCCAAGCAATTTGGCGAATTGGGTGACGCTGACGCCAAGACTAGGCAGAACGTCCTCGCGGAGCAGGACTCCGGGATGCGTTGGCTCGCGATCTGGTCGCACGGCAGTGAAAACTTTCATCATTCTCGTCTCTGACAAGTTTGTCGATTCGTTCCAAACAACAAGGGTCGACAGACGCCGGCCTTCGGCTAGTGATATTGCTCGAAATCCACCAGCGTTGCGTCGGTTCCTTCGAATTCGAAGGTGATGCACCAAGGCCCGTTCACGTGGACCGAATATCTGGTCGGCTTGAATCCGCGCAACGAATGAAAATCGAAGCCGGGGAAGTTCATGTCCCCAGGGCTTTTGGCCACATCGAGCGCGTCAAGCCGCCGAATGATCCGTTGCTGCATTTCGCTTGCGATCTTGGCCGTCCTTCCACTGTGGAACAATTCAGATAAGCCCTTATGCTTAAAAGACTTGATCATCACGCTCCCTTATCGCGGGATGCTTGACCACAATGAAAAATCTGTCGTATGTCGCGCGACAAACGACAGATGCCCGCAGTCGCGCGACAAGTCAACTAGAAAATTTCCGCCGAGTCTCGAAGGCGCTGTTGCGCTGTTCTTATCGCGCTTCGGCCATTTCTTGCGGGCGATAGACGCATTCGGCCGGGTCGGCGCCGCCGCGCAGGGCCGGGTCGAAGACGTAATGCGTCGAGCAATAGGGGCAGACGGCCTCATTCGACGCGCCCATGTCGATATAGACATGCGGATGGTCGAAGGGCGGCAGCGCGCCGATGCACATGAATTCCTTGGCTCCGACACGAATCTGGGAGACGCCGGGCTGATTGTGGAAATGGGGCGTGGAATGTTCGGCCATCGTTCGCTCGTGGGCTTGAGGGCCGCAGGCGTCGCCGCGGCCGGAAACTCTCCCGTCCCTATATTGCAGGCGGCGCGGATTGGGTAGAGCATTTTCCGCTGAAGCTGATGCCGCTTTAGAGTCGAACGCGCGTTAATTCAAGAAATTACAGCGCATTGCCGAAAAGATGATTGATCAATGCGCTTTGGAGATCCGGCCGATGCAAGGCGCCGCGGCGAACCGCCAGCGGCCCCTCGCTTGTCGGCGTCGCCTCAGACGAGCTTCAGAATATGGCTCAAAACGAAATAAAGACCGCCCGAGAGGAGGATGGCGCAGGGCAGCGTCAGCACCCAGGCCATCATCAAATTGCGGATCGTTCCCATCTGCACGCCTGAACCATTGGCCGCCATCGTTCCGGCGACGCCCGAGGACAGCACATGGGTTGTCGAGACCGGCAGGCCATAGGAGTCGGCGACCGCGATAGTGCTCATCGCGACAAGTTCGGCGGAAGCGCCCTGACCATAGGTCAGATGCTGCTTGCCGATCTTTTCGCCGACGGTCACGACAATTCTCTTCCAGCCGACCATCGTCCCGAGGCCGAGCGCGATCGCCACCGCGATCTTGACCCATGTCGGAATGAACTTCGTCGCCTGGTCGATCTCGTCCCTGTAATTTTTCAGAATCTTCTTGTCGCCGTCGGTCAGTTCGGCGTCCTTGTCCTTGACCAGGAAGCGCAAGGCCTCGGAAACGAGATAGATGTCGTTGCGGGTGTTGCCGACCGCTGCGAAAGGAATTCTTGCGATCGAGCCATAGGTTTCGATTTCCCTGGCGATGTCGCGCATCAGCGCGGCAAGCGAAGGATAGGTGCCTTCGTTCAGCTCATGGCGCGAAATATATTGCATCACCGCCGCGCGTGGATCGCCGAGCACGCGATAGCCTTCGGCCTTCCCTTCGACGACTTTCGAGGCCGCTTCCGACGCTTTTGCGAAAGCCGCGATGTGACTCGCCGGCAGCGCGCGGTTGAGCGCATAGGCGGTCGGCACCGTGCCGATGAGGATCAGCATGATGAGGCCCATGCCCTTCTGGCCGTCATTGGAGCCGTGCGCGAAGGAGACGCCGGTGCAGGTGAGAACCAGCAGTCCGCGAATCCACCAAGGCGGCGGGTTCTGGCCCTTGGGCTCCTGATAGAGCTCGGGCTTGCGCACCAGCACTTTCATGGAGAGCAGCAAAAGCGCCGCCGCGACGAAACCGACGATCGGCGAGAACAGCAGCGAATAGCCGATCTCCACCGCCTTGCCCCAATCGACGCCAGAGGTTCCGTCGCGACCGCGCATGAGCGCATTGGCGACGCCGACGCCGATGATCGAGCCGATGAGCGTATGCGAACTCGAGGCCGGCAGGCCCAACCACCATGTGCCGAGATTCCAGATGATGGCTGCAATAAGCAGGGCGAACACCATCGCAAAGCCGGCGCTCGACCCGACCTGCAGAATGAGTTCAACCGGGAGCAGCGACACGATGCCGAAAGCGACCGCGCCGGTCGACGCCATCACGCCGAGAAAATTCCACACGCCAGACCAAACGACCGCGACGGTTGCAGGCAGCGAATGCGTATAGATCACCGTCGCGACGGCGTTGGCGGTGTCGTGGAAGCCGTTGACGAATTCGAAGCCGAGCGCGATCAGCAGCGCGACGCCAAGCAGGACGAAGGGCAGATAGGTCGTCACCGGCGCGCCGGACTCGCGCAGGTCGCTCCAGATGCTGAAGGCGGTGAAGCCGAGGCCGCAAGCCATCACGCCGAGGAAGGCGAGAAGGCCGCGAATATCGAGGGAATGATCGAGTTTCGGCTTGGGACCCTGCGGATCGCGGCCGGGCGCAAGGTCGACGCCGGAGGCGAGAGATGTCATGGACCGCTCCTAATGGAACACAGTCCGTCTAGCTGTTTCGTGCAACTTTCAAATGACGCTAGAAGCTATTCGCCCGGTCCGGAATCGCTAAGGCCGGTCACGCCTAATTTTTCCAGTCGCGCCTTTTCCTCGCCGGTCAGGACCGCCGCCGGCGAAATGGCGGCGCGACGGCGACGCGCAGCGATCCAGACGGCGGCGGCGCCGGCGAGCAGCGCGATCGCCGGCGCGCTCCATAACAGCAGCGTGCCGGGCTTCATCGGCGGGCGCAGCAGCACGAAGTCGCCGTAGCGGGAATGGACATAGTCGCGCACCTCGGCGTCGCTCATTCCCTCCTTCAGCTTCTCACGGACCAGCACACGCAGATCCTTGGCGAGCGAAGCGTCGGAATCGTCGATCGACTGGTTCTGGCAGACCAGGCAGCGCAATTCTTGCGTGATCGCCCGCGCACGGGCCTCGAGCGCCGGATCGGCAAGCATTTCCCGCGGCGTGACAGCATGGGCGACGAGGGGGAGGAGGAGCGCAATGAAAAAAATTAGGGCGCGTCCCCTCTCCCATAGCGAGAGGGTGGCCCGGCCAAAGGGCGTCTGTATAGACGCCCGTCGTAAACGACGGGCTTTTGGCCGGGTCGGGTGAGGGGCCACAGTGTTCAACGAACGCACCCTGCCCATGGAGAGACCGATCCCGACAAGCCGCATCAAGGGGCGAGCTGAATACCCCTCACCCGGTCGCCTCCGGCGACCACCCTCTCCCAAAGGGAGATGGGCGCGCGAACCTATGTCGACCGTTGAATCGCCGCTCATTCCGCGGGCTCCAGGGCTGGCGCGGCGGCGCGGCGGGCGACGCCGATGCGCAGGCGCCGGTCGGCGAGAGACAGCGCGCCGCCCAGCGCCATGATCAGCGCGCCGATCCAGATCAGCGTGACGAGCGGCTTCCAGTACAGCCGCGCGTCGATCGTCCCGTCCTCATGCGACTCGCCGATCGCCGCATAGACCTGCCCCAGCCCGATCGTGACGATGCCGGCCTCCGAACGCGACATGCGCCGCACCTGATAGAAGCGCTTCGCCGGCTCGATCGTCGCGAGCGCCGCGCCATCCTTGCGCACCGCCATCTCCGCATAAACTTCGGAATAGTTCGGCCCCTGGCGCGGCGAAACGGATTCGATGCCAATCTGATAGGGACCGACGTCATAGAAGCTCATCGGCTTCATCGCGACGATACTTTCGACGCCCCAGCCGGTCGCGGCGAGCCCGAGCAGCGTCAGCCCCATGCCGGCATGGGCGATCGATGTCCCAAAGGCGGAGAGCGG
>JBFXJV010000310.1:0-4566 GCA_050174515.1 Methylocystis sp. | reverse complement strand
ACTGGCCTCGGCGGCGTCGCCGGCGACGCCATACTTGTCGTTCCGCGCACGATTTTCGCCGGCTCGGGAGTGATGATGGCGGCGTTCGGCGTCGGCGCCGCTCTTGTCGCCATCCTCGCCGTGACCGGCGCCGCCGGCCTCGGCTTCGAGTCCGAAGCCGACATGCGCAGCCGGTCTTCCGAAGACGACGCCAACATTCGTTCCGGCGCCGACGATGACGACGACGACGCCGGCGAGCCGGGCGTGGCCCTGATCTCGCTCGGCGCGCTGATCCACTTCGGGCTGGCGCTGAAGGCATGGGCGGCGCGCGCCGCCGGGAGGCTCAAGCGCAGCCCTCGGACGGCGGACAGGCCGCCGCCGCCCAGCTACCCGCGCGTCGAGCCGACCTTCGAAGCGCAGGATTTCTATCCAGAATATGCGCCGCCGCCGCGCGCCCGCGATCTCGACGAACCCGACGCCGTTGCGCCGCCGGCGCCCCGCCGGACTCGGCCTCCGAACCGCGCCGCCAAGCCCAGTTTCAACGCGCGCTACGAGGCGCCGTCGCTCAACCTGCTCGCCGAGCCTAAGAAGCAGGCGAACGGCGTGAAGCTCTCGCAGGAGGCGCTGGAACAGAATGCCCGTCTGCTTGAGGGCGTGCTCGAGGACTTTTCCGTCAAGGGCGACATCATCAACGTGCGCCCCGGGCCGGTGGTCACGCTCTATGAGCTGGAGCCGGCGCCCGGCATCAAGAGTTCGCGCGTCATCGGCCTCGCCGACGACATCGCCCGCTCGATGTCGGCGGTTTCCGCGCGTGTCGCGGTGGTTTCGGGTCGTAACGCGATCGGCATCGAGCTCCCCAACCAGCGCCGCGAGATGGTCTTGCTGCGCGAACTCATCGCCTGCGAGGATTTCGCCCGCTCCAATCACAAGCTCGCGATCGCGCTCGGCAAGACCATCGGCGGCGAGCCGGTGATCGTCGATCTCGCGCGCATGCCGCATCTGCTGGTCGCCGGCACCACCGGCTCCGGCAAGTCGGTCGCGATCAACACCATGATTGTATCGCTGCTCTATCGCCTAAAGCCCGAAGAGTGCCGGCTGATCATGGTCGATCCGAAGATGCTCGAACTCTCCGTCTACGACAATATTCCCCATCTCCTCACCCCCGTCGTCACCGATCCCAAAAAGGCGGTCGTCGCGCTGAAATGGGCGGTGCGTGAGATGGAGGACCGATACAAGAAAATGTCGAAGCTCGGCGTGCGCAATATCGACGGCTACAACGCCCGCGTCGCCGAGGCGCAAAAGAAAGGCGAGACGATCACCCGCACCGTGCAGACGGGATTCGACCGCGAGACCGGCGAGGCGATCTTCGAACATGAGGAAATGTCGTTCTCGACGCTGCCCTATATCGTCGTCATCGTCGACGAGATGGCCGATCTCATGCTCGTCGCCGGCAAGGATATCGAAGGCGCGATCCAGAGGCTGGCGCAAATGGCGCGCGCCGCCGGCATCCATCTCATCATGGCGACGCAGCGTCCCTCGGTGGACGTGATCACCGGCACGATCAAGGCGAATTTCCCGACGCGCATCTCCTTCCAGGTGACGTCGAAAATCGACAGCCGCACGATTCTCGGCGAGCAGGGCGCCGAGCAGCTGCTCGGCCAGGGCGACATGCTCTACATGGCCGGCGGCGGCCGGATTTCGCGCGTGCACGGGCCATTCGTGTCGGACCGCGAGGTCGAGGACATCGTCGCCCATGTCAAGACGCAGGGCGCGCCGCAATATCTCGACGCCATCACCTCCGAGGACGACGCCGGCGAGGATGGCGAAGCTCCCCTGCCCGGCTCGATGGACGCGGAGGAAGGCGGCGACCTTTACGACCGCGCCGTCAATATCGTGCTGCGCGACAAGAAGTGCTCGACCAGCTACATCCAGCGGCGGCTCTCGGTCGGCTACAACAAGGCCGCCTCGCTCGTCGAGCGCATGGAGCAGGAAGGCGTCGTCTCCGCCCCCAATCACGCCGGCAAGCGCGAAATTCTGGTCGGCGGCGGGATCGACCGCGGCGCCTATGATGTTGAGGCGGCGGAGTAGCCGTAAATGCAATGGTAGGTTGAGCTAACAGATATTGTTCGAAACATAGGGCTGTTTGTCGGCGGCGCGTTTGGCTTGTATCTGGGTTGGAAACGCGTCACCGTCGCCAATCGGCAGGCCGAAGCTCAGACTCGCCTAACCGAACTTACGCGCAGAGGGCACGTCGCCGAACTCGTGAACAGATCGGTCGGGCAACTGGGGGATGAGAAGCTTGAAATCAGACTGGGCTCTATATTTGCGTTGAGACAAATTTGTCAGGATTTTCCTGATTGGTCTGAACCAATCATGCAATTGCTCACGATATATCTCAAGGAAAATCCAGTAGATTATGGAGACGCCAAGCCACCCGCGGATGTCCGCGAAATCGTTCGGCTGGTGCAGGACTATTCAGGAATTTGCAAATGACTGCTGCAGTCCGATCGGAAAGGCGCGAGACATTCAAGATTGATCTGAGCGGCGCCTTCATTCGTCGAACCGACCTGAGCAACGCCAATCTGAAGGGCGCCGATCTCAGCGGCGCCGATTGCGCGAACGTCAACTTTCGTGGCGCGAATCTGCAAGACGCCATACTCGACGGAACCAATCTCAAGGGAGCGGACCTTACCGGGGCGCGTAACCTTACGCGCGCGCAGATCGAACGGGCGATCATCGACGATCAGACAATCCTTCCATCCGACCTAGCGGGATAGCCGGCCGTGGCCGAGCGCGATCTGAACGCGGATATCGACGACCGACTTTACTCACGCCCCTTCTGCGCATCGACATAGGCCCGCAGCACCGCATTCATGCGCGTCAGATGACCCTTGCCGCGCGCCTTGAACCAGTCGACAATGTCGCTGTCGAGACGCAGATGCACGCTGGTCTTGCCGCGCGGCATCACGACGCGTGCATCCTTCCAAAAGTCCACGCCGAGCGATTCGGCTTCCGGCGCATCAGCGCGGGTCTTGTCCTCGCCGCGCGCGCGCGCCGCCCTGATCTCACTGAGAGAAAATTTCGCGGTAGTAGATTTCGCGTTCACGCTTATTTGCCTTCTGCGCGCTGATCAGCCGTACAACGCCTTCGCCGCGCCATGTGTAGACGACCCGATAGACCTCCGCCTCGACGCGGCCCAGCGCAATGAAACGTAGCTCGCCATAGTCTTTCCGGTCGTCGACTTTTTCGATCATTTCATTGGCGAAAACTTCGGCGGCGCGAAGAAAGGAAACGCCGTGCTTGGCGAGATTCGCCGCCGCTTTGTCTTCATCCCATTCGAATTCGAGTTCGGACATCCGCCAATCCATTAATACATTTTTGTGTACACATATTCAAGCTGCTACGCGTGTGGCTTCACGAGACCAAAGGCAACGCGCGTCGTCCATACCGAGGTGGGCTACAACGCCCACGTCGCCGAGGCGTGGCCCGAGCGATCATCGACGGTCGAACGATCCTTCCGGCTGAACTCGCAGAATAGCGGCGGCCTACAAATCCAGTTGCCAAGCGCTGCACCTGCCAAGCGCCGCAATGGCTTAGGCTCCAGAGACGTTCTTACGCCCCCATTTCCGCCAATTTATGCTAGCAAGACGGCTATCAGCCTCTCTGAGTCGGAATCCGCCGTGAAATACGCCACTGCCGCCGCACTGATCGCCGCGCTTTCCTTTGCCTTTCCGGCCGCCGCCGCGAATGTCGCCCGTGGCTCGCGGCCCGCTAAGGCGGCCAGCGAAAGCAAAGCTGTCGAAGCGCCTCCTGCAGCCGAGTCCAAGGCTGGGGAGGCCAAGCCCGGGGAAACAAAGTCCAAATCGGCCGAGACGAAGCCTGCCGCTCCAGCAGCTCAAAAGAGCGCAAAACCGGCTGCGCAAGGCTCAGCCCCCGCCGTGGCCGGCGCGACCATCGCCCCTACGCCCTCGTCGCCGGAGCCGTCCCTCACCCGCGCCGAGGCGCTCAAGCGCGCCAACGCTTTTTTTAACGCTTCGCCGGTGATGACGGCCGATTTCGTGCAGATCGGCGGCGACGGCAAGCGCTCGGAAGGCAGGCTGCATGTGCAGCGGGCCGGCCGGGTCCGTTTCGAATATGCCCAGCCCGCGACCATGGAAGTCGTCGCCGACGGCGCTCAAGTAGCAGTGCGCGACCGCAAGCTCGGCACGCAGGACCTCTATTTCATTACCCAGACTCCGCTCAAATTTCTGATGAAGGACAAGATCGATCTCGAAAAGGACGTGACCGTTGAGGATGTGAAGATCGAGGATTCAGGCGTCACGATCTTCATCGAGGACAAGGCGACCTTCGGGGGCACCTCGCATGTGCGGCTGATCTTCGATCCCAAGACCTTCAAATTGAAACAATGGCAGGTGAAGGATCCTCAGGGCTACGAGACGCTGATCTCGATCTTCAATATCGACCAGGCGAAAATCCCCGACTCCGCGCTGTTCAAGATCAACAAGTAGGCCCGTGCCGTCGGCGGACGCGATTTGGACCGCGATCCCCTATTTCGCGCTCGCACTGGGCCTGCTCAGCGCCGCCGGC
>JBFXJV010000309.1:0-4566 GCA_050174515.1 Methylocystis sp. | reverse complement strand
TCTCGCCGTCGCCTTCGCGGCCAAGCAGAGCCGCCATGCGCGTCGCGTCCTAGACGGTCATCGGGCAGCCATAAGACTTGACCAGCACTTTGGGCGATGGCGCCTGCCCTTCCTCTATCAGGCTGGGGGGCGTCTCGACCGCCTCCAAAACTTCCGTCGTGATCTTTATGGCTCCTGCTCGCCGATTCGCCAGAGCGATGCGGTAAGGGGTTCCTCATCCTGAGGAGCGGCCGAAGTCCGCGCCTCGAAGGACGAGGAAACCCTTATCCGGCGCCTTCTGGAACTTGCCCTCGTCCTTCGAGACTGCCTCTTCGAGGCCTCCTCAGGATGAGGGCGAGGATCTCGCCCTTAACTCGATCGCCCGGGACCATCCCCCCGACTCGATGGGTGGCGGTCGACGTGAGCAGTATACGATATTTTGCGCTGGGACGCCGACGTAAATTCGGGACTGCCCAAAAAAGCCCGTAGAAAGCCGCCAAGCGCGGGGCGCCATATTAAATCTCCAGCCGCAGGTTGATCGCAGCGCGTCGTTCGCCGCTGGCGCGCTGATAGTAATTCTCGCGCCGCCCGATCTCCTTGAAGCCTTCCCGGCCGTAAAGTCTCAGCGCGGCCTCGTTGTCGTCCGCCACCTCCAGAAATACCAGCCGGGCGCCGCTGCGCTCAAGATTCTCCAAATGTTTTTCGAGAATGCGCCGCCCCAGACCGGCGCCGCGGTAGGCGGGGTCAACGGCGAAAGTGAGAATTTCGGCGTCAGGCGGCGTCAAACGGGACAGGACGAAGCCCCCGAGTTCGCCTCGGCGGTTCTCGGCGACCGCGCCGTCGGCGACGATATGGGCGTCGGCCAGGTAATTCTCAAAGTCGATTTTCGACCAGCCGAACGCGAAGGACGCGCCATGCAGGCGTTCGCATTCTTCAGCGCGCTCCGACCCGATCGGCTCGATAATGAACGTCGGCTTGGCGAAGAAGGATGAGAGCAGCGTCATGGCGCAAATTCACGCCTGCGCCGCGACGGCGACGCTGGCGCCGGCCGCGTCATGCAGAATGGCGGCGCCTGTCGCAGCGTCAGGCTCCGCGCCCGGCGCAGCGACGTAAGGCTCTTTGAGATAAAGCGGCCGCGCGGGCGCGGTTTCCGGCTGCGCGGCGAGCCCCAGGCGGGCGACGAAGGCGATGTCGGGCGCGGTCTGCTCGCTGGCGATCTTGACCGGAACGCCCCGGGCGCGCGCCTCCTTGGCAAGGAGCGGCGCGCCGGAGCCGATGAGCAGCAGCGGGCCCGACCCAAGCGCGCGCAGCGCTTCATGCGCCCCCGCACGGCGCGGCGTGAGCAGCGGACGACCGGCGGGACCGAAGGCGGCGATGTAGACCTTCCCGTGGCGCGCATCGATCGCCGCCGCGACGACGCCGTCGAAAGGATCGAGAATGAGCGGCGCCGCAAGAGCGGCCAGCGTCGCGACGCCGACGATCTCCGCCTTGCAGGCGAGCGCGATGGCCTGTCCGGCGGCAAGGCCGATGCGAATGCCGGTGAACGAGCCGGGTCCCACCGTCACGGCGACCCGATCGAGCGATCCAAAGCCGCCCTCCACCTTGCCCATCACTCGGCTGATCAGCGGCAGCAGCGCCTCGGCGTGGCCGCGCTCCATCTCGATCGTTTCGGCGGCGATCGGCGCCGCCGCGTCCTGGTCCAGCACACAGGCGGAGACGGCTGGCAGAGCGGTGTCGATCGCAAGGATTCGCATGATTCTCAGATTATGACCGTTTTCGAGGCGCGATCAATGTAGGGTTCGAAACCCGTCATCAATGCGTCCTCCTACGCCGGCTCGACCGCCTTCACCTGCGGCAGGAAGTGCTTCAGCAGATTCTCGATGCCGTGTCGCAGCGTCGCCGTGGACGACGGACATCCCGAACAGGCGCCTTTCATCGTCAAATAGACGACGCCGTCCCTGAAGCCGCGAAAGACGATGTCGCCGCCGTCGCCGGCGACCGCCGGGCGCACCCGCGTTTCGATCAGCTCCTTGATCGTGGCGACCGTCTCCGCGTCGGCGGAATCATAGAACTCGCCGCCGGACTGCGCTGGCGCGGCCCCTTCGATCAGGAGCGGCGCGCCGGAGGCGAAATGCTCCATGATCGCGCCGAGAACGACGGGCTTCAGATGCGGCCAGTCCGCGCCGTTTTTCGTCACTGACACGAAATCGGCGCCATACATCACCGCTTCGACGCCCTCGATCGACAGCAGCGCCTGAGCGAGCGGCGCATGGGCGGCGTCGTCGGGCGAGCGGAATTCCATCGCGCCCTGGCCGAGCACGTCCTGGCCCGGAAGGAACTTGAGCGTCGCTGGGTTTGGGGTGGATTCAGTTTGAATGAACATGGGTCAGCTCCTGCGTCCGGTTCAAGGCCGGCGGGAATTGCGCGAATATCACAAATCGGGCGTTTTGCGACATCGTCGACAATCTACTTATGCGCTTTGCTGCAGTCTTGCGAGACTCTCCTGCGCGCACGCCATCGGCTCAGCGCGACCGCGGCCCACACCGATTCGACGAGGCCGAAAGGCCAGGCGCCTTGCAGAAACCCGTAAACCGAGCCGAGCGCGCAGGCGATGGCGAAGCACAGAACGAACCAGTGGCTTCGTTCCTCCAGCGCATAGGAAAGCAGCATCGCGCTTACCGCGAAGAGCCCGAACCATGTCAACGCATCCATCGGCGAACTTTTTGGGCGCTGTTTGGGCGCGTTCTTGCATTTGCCATGCCCGAGCATTTGCCATGCCCGAGCAAATCCCGCAGTGTCCGCCGATGGACGAAGCCGCGCTGCTCGACGCCAACGCCGCCTATTACCGCGCCTTCGCCGCGCGCGACCTTGGCGCGATGAATGATCTTTGGGCGGAGGAGGGCTGTTCCTGCGTTCATCCCGGCTGGCCGGCGCTCATCGGGCGCGTGCCGGTGCTCGCCTCCTACCGCGACATTTTCCTCAATCCGCTGCAGGAGGCGGTGACGGCGCGAGATGCGCAGACGCTCATCGAAGGCGCAGACGGCCGGGTGTTTTGCATCGAGGAAGTCGGCGGCGGCCTGCTGCTCGCAACAAACTGGTTTCGCTGGAGCGGAGAGCGTTGGCGGCTCGCGCATCACCAGGCGGGTCCGCTCGCGACGGCGCCGTCGGCGCCGCCAAGGCGGGAAGGCAAGCAGTCGTTTCATTAGGACTGTTATGACCGTCATTGCGAGGAGAGGAGGCCATGAAGCGAGCCGTCCTGACGATGGAGCGCTTCGCCTTCAGCTCGCAATCGCTCGCCTTTACGATTCCGCCTCCTCGTTCTGCTTCCGCCTGCTCACCTTCTTCGGCTCCCTGCGCGGGCCCTCCACCAGCCGCACGACGACGCCCCAGAGCGTGCGTACGTCCTGCTCGGTGAGCCCCATGCGGTGGAACATGTTGCGCAGATTGCGCGACATCACCGGCTTCTTGGTCAGCGGGCGGAAGAAGCCGCGCTTGTCGAGCTCGCCTTCGAGAAAATCGAAAAAGGCGAGCGTCATGTCGCGAGTCGCCGGCGGCGAACGCTCTTCGACTTCAAAGGGAATGGCGTCGCCATGCGCGGCGCGAAACCATTCATAGCCGGTGAGCAGCACCGCCTGCGCGAGATTGAGCGAGGCATAGGCGGGATTGACCGGAAAGGTGAGGATGGCGTCGGCGAGCGCGACATCGTCATTGTCGAGGCCGGTGCGCTCGGGGCCAAACAGCAAACCGTGCTTCTCGCCCGCCGCCATGCGCGCCGCCATATCCGGCATCGCTTGCGCCGGCGTCACCACCGGCTTCATCTGGCCGCGTCCGCGCGCCGTCGCGGCATAGACGAAGGACAAATCCTCGATCGCTTCGCGAACGCTCTCATAGAGTTTCGCGCTTTCGAGCAGATGCACGGCGCCCGCCGCCGCCGCATTGGCGCCCTTGCGATAGGCGCCGGTGCGCGGCCAGCCTTCTCGCGGCGACACGAGACGCAGGTCGGAGAGGCCGAAATTCGCCATCGCGCGCGCGCACATGCCGATGTTGACGGCGAGTTGCGGCCGCACCAGCACGACCGCTGGCCCGCCTGAAAGAGCCATTTTGCTGCGATCCGTTCCCGCCCCGACCAATCTGCCTCCTTGCGCCAAATCGGCGGAAAATTAGGGCGGAACGCGCCGCTGGGGAAGGGCGCCTCGAAGCTCGGCCGAAGGCCTGCCGATTGCTATCCAAAGCTCTAAGCCGACGCTATAAGGCGCGCGGCAAGAGAGGAACTGGCGCATGCGGAAGATCAAGGTTGCAAACCCTGTCGTCGAACTCGACGGCGACGAAATGACCCACATCATCTGGGCCGCAATCAAAGAGAAGCTCATTCGACCCTATCTCGACATCGATCTCATCCGTTACGATCTCTCGATTGAAAATCGCGACGCCACCAATGATCAGGTGACGATCGACGCCGCCTACGCGATCAAGGAACATGGCGTCGGAGTCAAATGCGCGACAATCACGCCCGACGAAGCGCGGGTGAAGGAATTCAATCTCAAGGAGATGTGGAAGTCGCCGAACGGCACGATCCGTAATATCCTC
>JBFXJV010000308.1:0-4567 GCA_050174515.1 Methylocystis sp. | reverse complement strand
CGCCGCCTCTTTGTGCGGCAGGCCGTGACCATCACCGAAAGCGTAAATGCGCGAATGCTCAAGAAAACGTCCGACGATCGATTTCACGCGGATGTTTTCGGATAGGCTCTTCTTGCCGGGCCGCAGACAGCAGATGCCTCTGACAACGAGGTCGATCGCGACGCCGGCGGCGCTGGCTCGATAAAGCGCGTCGATAATCTCGGGATCGACAAGGGAATTGCACTTCGCCCAGATCGCGGCGGGCCGGCCCGCCGCCGCATGTTCCGCCTCGCGCCCTATGTGCTCAAGCAGCCGCTGCTTCGCCGTGACCGGCGTCACAAACATCCGCTCCAGAGGCGCCGGAACGCCCGATCCGGTGATGTAATGGAAGATGCGCGCCACGTCGCGCCCGACCACCGGATCGGCGGTAAAGGCCGACAGATCCGTATAGATGCGCGCCGTGATCGGATGGTAATTGCCCGTACCGACATGGCAATAGGTTGCGACGGCGTCGTTCTCTTCTTCACGAACGACCATACAAAGCTTAGCGTGCGTCTTTAGCTCTGGAAATCCGAAAACCACCTGAACGCCCGCGCGCTCCAAGGAGCGCGCCCAGCGAATATTGGCTTCTTCATCGAAACGCGCTTTCAGCTCGACGAGCGCCGTTACCGATTTCCCGTTCTCGGCCGCCTCGATGAGCGCATGGACGATCGGACTGTCCGACGATGTCCGGTAGAGCGTCTGCTTGATCGACACGACTTTGGGATCGCGCGCCGCCTGCTGGAGAAAAGTCACGACAACATCGAAGGACTCGTATGGATGGTGAACGACAATATCCTTCGCGCGAAACGCTGCGAAACAGTCTCCGTCGAATTCGCCGACGCGTTCGGGATGGCGTGGCGAAAAAGATGGAAACTTCAAATCCGGACGGTCGACGCCGACGATCTGCGAAAGACTGCTCAGCCCCAGTTTTTCATTCTGGACGATGATTCCCCTTGGCGAGACGTCGACCTGCGACGCGACAAAATCGCGCAGCGCCGCGGGCATGGCTGAATTGACTTCCAGGCGGATGACGCAGCCGCGCCGGCGTTCTTTGAGCGCCGCTTCGAACTCGCGGATAAGATCCTCCGCTTCCTCTGCAAATTCGATGTCGAGATCGCGAACGACTCGGAACAAGCCTATCGCGCCCGTCTCGCACCCGGGAAACAGCTGGCCGAGGAATTGTGCGATGATGTCCTCGATCCGAGCGAAACGCAGAGCGTCATTCGGACCGTCGTCGAGGCGCACGAAACGCGTTAGCTTTCCCGGAATTCGAACGAGACCAGTCAGGTCGCGCTCGTCGTCCTGCCGAACCAGTTGCGCCGCTACGGATAATTCCAGATTCGGGATGAAAGGAAAGGGGTGGGACGGGTCGACAGCAATCGGCGTCACCGCCGGGAAAATGTGGCGGTCGAAGTGAGCGTTGAGCCGGTCGAGATCTGCGCTTGTCCAATCGGCGCGCTCCACCAGCCTGACGCCGACTCCTTCGAGCTGCTTGCGCAATATGCGCCAAGTCGCTTCCTGGTCGCGGTTCATTTTATCGGTCGACTCAATGATCCGGGCGAGAAGCTCTGACGGCGTCAAGCCATCCATTCCCGGAGCTGTCTGACCGCGCTCAATTTGTTCGATCACGCCCGAAACTCGGACCATGAAAAATTCATCAAGATTGCTCGCCGAAATCGTCAAGAATCTCAGGCGCTCAATCAATGGATGAGATTCGTTCGCCGCCTCCTCGAGAACCCGTCGATTGAAGGCGAGCCAGGACAATTCGCGATTGAAGAAACGCCCTGGATCGTTTGACGCCGTCGGCGTCGTCGCGTCAGGAGCGGCGGGCGTTGGCCGAGGGCGCGCTTCCCTTGACCGTTTGAGCCCGTTTATCGAAGACACTCTACAAACCCTGGTTGAGACAAGCTTGCATAATGCAGCGCAGCATGCCTGCGTGACAGCGCTGCAACAGTTCTGGAAAAAAGCGACTCTCGCCAGGCCCTTTCCCGGTCACGTCATCCTGACGTTCAAGAAGCGCCTTATGCATAAGCGCTGCAAGATCAGCGCGCATTGTGCTGATCCGAGATCGTCGAGTTCCGGGTGGGTGACGATATGGGCTTTCCCGGAAAAGCGTTTTTGTTCTGGGAGTACTGTTAAGAAGGACCGCATTCGCTCAAGAGGCTGGCCGCAGTGGCGGCGTGCCGGACGTCTCGCCTACGCCAAGCAAGCGGAAAGCGCCTCAGGCGCCGCTTGGCGTATTCGGCTCGGATATCGCCGCGGTCGGAAAATTCTCAGTGGCGTTTTCCGACGTCTTCACCGGGTCGAACAAGCGCCCTTTCAACCCGCAGACTAATGCGCGGTCCAGCCGCCATCCATCGCTAGGATAGCCCCCGTGATCGATTTTGCGTCTTCCGATGCTAAAAACACGGCGAGCGCCGCTACTTGCTCTGACGTCACAAACTCCTTCGTCGGCTGAGCCTCCAACAGCACCTCATGGATAACCTGGTCGCGCGTCATGTTCCGCGCCGCCATCGTCTCCGGTATTTGGCGCTCGACCAGCGGCGTCCACACATAGCCGGGAGCGATGGCGTTAACAGTGATGTGGTCGCGGGCAAATTCGAGCGCCGCGGTTTTTGTCAGGCCGGCGATGCCATGCTTCGCGGCGACATATGCGGATTTGAACGGCGACGCGATGAGAGCGTGGGCTGAAGCGGTATTGATGATGCGCCCCCATTGCCGCGCCTTCATACCCGGCGCTGTGGCGCGGATGGTATGAAATGCTGACGAGAGATTGATCGCGATGATGGCGTCCCATTTCTCGACCGGAAAATGCTCGATCGGCTCCACATGCTGGATGCCAGCGTTATTGACCAGAATATCGACAGAGCCAAAAGTCTTCTCGGCTTCGGCGATCATCTGGACAATCTGCGTTGGCGCCGACATATCGGCCGGCGAATAAAGCGCCACTACGCCAAACTCACCCTCAATTCCCCGGCGCTCTCGTTCGATTTCCTCTGGTTTGCCGAAACCATTGATCACGACGTTCGCGCCCTTTTCAGCATAGGCGCGGGCGATCGCCAGACCGATTCCGCTCGTAGAGCCGGTAACGACCGCTGTCCTACCCTTGAGCATCGCTTCCCTCCACCGCCGGCGCTTGCAGCCCAGCTTGGCGTCTTAGCTGAAGTGGTCTGACGGGCTCGTGACAGGAGCGCGTAACCCCGCGAATACATCGAACGTCAGGGTCGAGGAGACGCCCAAGTCGCCGCTGACTTTGTGGAGAATCCGCGTATTTTCGATCAGCTGTCGCTTGCACAATCGGTCGAGAAGGTTCTGGGCGCGCAAGCGCCGATCGGATACTCGAATGCAAAGCGGTTAAGCGCTTTCGGGGCGCCCTCGACCATCGAATAGGCCTGTTGGCCTATAGTCCGGACGCGGACCACGCGTCCGGCGATCGACGACCAATTCCCCGACCGAAGATCACGCCCTCGGCGTCGGGCACCCAAAGACTCGGTTTACGAGAATTTTCCACGCGATTTCTGTGCTCATCCGCGCCTCCTTCCGTCTGGAAAGACGGTGGCTTATCGCGTCTTCGGCTTCAAAAGCTTGCGCGGAGCCTGACTCCAAAGACATTGACCGGGCCGCGCGCGCTGTTATGGCCGGGATTGACGATGAGTTGGTGGTCTAAGGTAAGGTCGAACGAGCCATTGATCGCCAGTTTGTAATACAGCTCGGTCGCCTTCTCTCCGTCATAGCGGAGCGCTCCGTCGCCGATATAGACGCCCATTCCGCCGCTGCTGAAATAGCGGATCATCGAGCCAGACAATCCGCCGAAAGCGACAGCCGCCCCGATTTCGTCCATCGGGCGATCCCATGGCGCCCCCCCTGCGACCAGCCCAATCGAAAACTGACGCTGGACGTCGGTGTAGTCGACTGTCTCAATACGGCCGTCGAACACGCTGGCGCGCATGAAGAAGCCGAGCCCAGGCATGATCTGTTGCTTCAAATTGATTCCCCCGCCGATCTTCACGCGACGGCGCCGCAAATTTTCAGTGCTGGGCGGAAAGGCGCTCGTCGCATAGGCCAAGCCCGTGACTTGGTCGTATTTGCTGAGATATCCGTTGTCGCCATAGAAAAGGAATTTGAGCGCGGCGGCCCGCCCGAAAAGCTCATAGCGCCCCTCAAACTCTGCAACGCCCATGAATTGGCGTCCCAGCACGGGCTCAATCTCGGGGCCGCTCGGAACCTTCGAAAGCTGAAAGAGGCCGCCGCGCAAGGTCCACCACGCCTGCTTCCATTCTAGCGCCGCGCCGTAGGTATAGCCCCAGGCGTCCGCCGCGTAATCGAAGGCGCCCATCGTGTTGAACGCGAAATTCATGAAGCCCGTGGTGGGATCATGGGCGTAAACATTGTCATCGAAGACATCCTCAACAGAAAACTTGCCAAGGGTGAGGATCACACGATTTCTATCGACCGGTCCGGCAAGTTGGTTTTGCGTCGCCTCGAGCGCCTCGCTGCGCGAACCTTGGTCCCCGTTGCCGGCTTCGCCGCCGAGCCCAACGATCTG
>JBFXJV010000307.1:0-4578 GCA_050174515.1 Methylocystis sp. | reverse complement strand
GGTGCGCGGTCGTGTGCAATATCGTCTGATTGAGCCGGGCGCTGTGCTTGCCGCAGGCGGTCGCATAGCAACCGTCCTCGATCTCAAAGACGTCTACATGACAATTTTCTTATCCGCGCGCGATGCTGGGAAAGTCACGGTCGGCGACGACGCCCGAGTCGTGCTCGACGTCGCGCCGGATCGCGTGTTTCCCGCCCATGTCTCTTTCGTGGCGGCGGAAGCTGAGTTCACCCCCAAAACCGTCGAAACCAGGACTGAGCGCGAAAAGCTCATGTTCAAGGTCAAATTGCAGGGACCGCGGGAACTGCTTAAAGCCTTTGAACCTCGTGTGAAGAGCGGCTTGCGGGGTGTCGGCTACGTGCGCGTCGCCCGCGACGTCCAATGGCCCGCTTATCTTACTGTCAAGCTACCGTCGCAATGAGCGAGAAGGGCGCTTTAGCCGGCCCCAACTTGGAAGGGCCCGGAGTGGCGGCGGCGCTTGCCGGCGTTTCGCATCGTTATGGAACCACTGTTTCGCTCGACGATGTGACGCTGGCGATTCCGGCGAGTTGCATGGCCGGATTGATCGGTCCGGACGGCGTCGGCAAATCGACCTTGCTGGCGCTCATTTCCGGAATCCGCCGAATTCAATGGGGGGCCGTGAATGCGCTCGGCGGGGACATGCGCGACCAAACGCACCGTCAGCGCTGCTACTCGCGCATCGCCTACATGCCGCAGGGTCTGGGGCGCAATCTCTATCCGACACTCAGCGTCTTCGAAAATCTCGACTTCTTTGGCCGGCTGTTCGGCCAGTCGGAGGCCGAACGTAAAGCCCGCATCGACGATCTCCTGCGGAGCACGGAACTCAATCCGTTTCCCGACCGGCTGGCAGGGAAGCTGTCGGGCGGCATGAAGCAAAAGCTCGCGCTCTGCTGCGCGCTTATTCATGATCCTGATCTTCTGATCCTCGACGAACCCACGACGGGCGTAGACCCGCTGTCGCGACGGCAGTTCTGGGAACTCATCGACCGAATCCGCGCGCGCCGTCCCGGGATGAGTGTGGTGGTGGCGACGGCCTATATGGAGGAGGCCGAGCGATTTGACTGGTTGGCGGCCATGGATGCGGGCCGCGTCATCGCGACGGGCGCGCCATCCGACATCATTGAGCGCGCCAAAGCTCCAACGCTTGAATCAGCCTTCATCTCCCTGCTTCCGGAAGAGAAGAGAGGGGCTCACACTGCCATTGAAATCCCACCGCTTATCTGCCGGGAGGGCCCGCCGGCTATCGAAGCGGAGGGCCTTACCATGCGCTTTGGCGATTTCGTCGCCGTGGATCATGTGAGCTTTCGAATCGAGAAAGGCGAGATTTTCGGCTTCCTTGGCTCGAATGGCTGCGGCAAATCGACGACGATGAAAATGCTGACGGGGCTATTGCCCGCTTCCGCAGGCAAAGCATTCCTGCTCGGCCAGCCGATCGACGCTCAAGATATCGAAACGCGAATGCGGGTCGGCTATATGTCGCAATCCTTTTCGCTCTATCGAGAGCTCACCGTCCGCCAAAATCTCGATCTCCATGCCGGTATCTTCACGCTTCCAGAACAAGAGGGTCGAACACGCATTACGGAGTTGATGCGCCGCTATGGGCTCGTTGATGTCGCCGATAGCCGGCCCGAGAGCTTACCGCTGGGCGTGCGCCAGCGCCTGCAATTGGCGGTCGCCGTCCTGCACCGTCCGGAGGTATTGATCTTGGACGAGCCGACGTCCGGCGTCGATCCGATAGCGCGAGATCAGTTCTGGCGGAGCCTCATCGAGCTCTCGCGCGTCGATGGCGTCACCATTTTCATTTCCACTCATTTCATGAATGAGGCCGAGCGATGCGATCGCATTTCGCTCATGCACGCCGGCAAGACGCTTGCCGAAGGCTCGCCAGGAGACTTGATCTCCGCGCGCAGCGCCATGACTCTGGAAGAGGCGTTCATCGGATATCTCGAGGATGCCGCCAACGTGGCGGGCGCCGCGAAGGTTCAGGACATTTCCGCAGACCTGATGCCTTCGCAGCGAAGGATTGAGCCAGCGAACAGATTCTTCGACATCGGCCGCTTTTGGGCCTACGCGCGCCGAGAGACCGTGGAGGTTCTGCGCGATCCCTTGCGGCTGGCGTTCGCTCTCCTCGGCCCGATCAGTTTGATGGTCGCTTTCGGCTACGGCATCTCATTCGACGTCGAGCACCTCTCTTATGCCGTGCTCGACCAGGACCAGACGTTGGAGAGCCGCCAGTTGCTGCAATACTTCGAAGGTTCGCGCTATTTTGACGAGCATCCGCCGATCAAAAATGCTGCGGAACTTGAACGCCGATTGACGAGCGGGGAGCTCAAGCTCGCGATCGAGATTCCGCCTGGCTTCGGGAAAGATTTGCTCAACGCGCAATCCCCCCAAGTCGGTGTTTGGCTCGACGGCGCAATGCCGTTTCGCGCGGAAACGACGAGCGGCTATGTCACCGGCTTAACGTTCAAATATCTCGCCGATCAGGCCATGCAGCGGTTGGGCCAGGCGACATCGGTGACGCCGGTTCGGGTTGAGACACGCTTTCGCTATAATCAAGACTTTTTGAGCGTCTTCGCCATTATTCCGGGCGTCATCATGTTGGTGCTCGTTCTTATCCCTGCGATGATGACGGCCGTCGGCGTCGTGCGAGAGAAGGAAATGGGCTCGATCGCGAATTTCCGATCCACGCCCGTCACGCGCTTCGAGTTCCTTGTCGGCAAACAGTTCCCCTATGTGGTGATTTCGTGCGTGAGTTTTCTTATCCTGTTGGCGACATCGGTCGCCTTATTCGGGGTGCCTGTTAAGGGGTCGCTCTTTGCTTTGCTG
This sequence comes from Methylocystis sp., assembly GCA_050174515.1. Lineage (GTDB taxonomy): Bacteria > Pseudomonadota > Alphaproteobacteria > Rhizobiales > Beijerinckiaceae > Methylocystis. The sequence goes on along the minus strand of JBFXJV010000307.1, from coordinate 1,728 downwards.
GTCGGCGTCATCCTCTATGTTCTGGCCACCACCGGATTCGGCTTGTTGATCTCATCGTTCACCCGGACACAGGTTGCCGCCATTTTCGCTACGACGGTCATCACCATGGTGCCCTCGGTGAACTTCTCGGGGCTACTGACGCCAGTCTCAGCGCTGTCCGGCGGCGCGCGTGTGTTTAGTCTAGTATTTCCTCCCGCCTGGTTTCAGCAGATCAGCGTCGGAACTTTCACAAAAGGTCTTGGGTTCGTCGAACTCTGGCCCGACCATGTGACGCTCGCCGGCTTTGCATTACTGTTTATCGGGTTGGCGATCTTCGGGCTGAAGAAGCAGGAGCGATGACGTGAACCGCAGCCTTTCAAACATCTCCCGCCTCGGCGTGAAGGAGCTTCGCGGCTTGCGGGCCGACCCCGTGCTCGTGCCTCTCATCGCCTATATGTTCACCTTTGCGGTTTATTCGGTTGCGACAGGCGCGAAGTTCGAAGTCGAGCACGCCGCCGTGGCGATCGTCGACGAGGATCGGTCCGACTTGTCGCGGCGCATTCGTGACGCCGTTCAGGAGCCATATTTCAAGACGCCCGAAGAAATCCCCGCGGCCGAAATGGATAGGGCTATGGATCTGGCTCGCTTCGTGTTCGTGATCGAGATCCCGCCGAAGCTTGAGTCCGATGTCCGCGCCGGCAAGATGCCGTCCGTGCAAATCAATGTGGACGCCACAGCGATGACGCAAGCGGGCAATGGCGCGATCTATCTGCAAAACATCATTTGGCGCGAAGCGCTAAATTTCGTGCAGCACGCCGAAAGCGGAGACGGATTGCCCATCAACCTGGTGATACGCTCGAGGTTCAACCCGAATCTAAAGTCGGAATGGTTTGTCTCGGTGATGCAAGTTATCAACAATATTACCATTCTTTCCGTCGTATTGACCGGAGCTGCGTTGATCCGCGAGCGCGAGCAGGGCACGATCGAACACTTATTAGTGATGCCCGTTACGCCATTGGATGTCATGCTGTCCAAAATATGGGCCAACGGCCTCGTCATCATTGTCGCGGCGCTCTTTTCACTGTGGCTGGTCGTCCAATGGATGCTGCAGGTTCCAATCGCCGGCTCTATCATGCTTTTCGTCGCTGGCGCGATCCTGTATCAGTTAACGGTGACGGCGCTGGGAATTTTCCTCGCGACTTTTACGACCTCGATGGCCCAGTTTGGATTGTTGGTGATACCCGTTTTGATGGTCATGAATCTCTTATCCGGAAGCACGACTCCCATGGAAAGCATGCCGGCCTGGCTCCAGGGGGTAATGCAAATCTCTCCTGCCGTGCAATTTGTTTCTTTCTCCCAGGCTATCCTCTACCGGGGAGCAGATTTTTCAATTGTTTGGCCGCAAATGGCCGTGATGACGGCTATCAGCGCGATCTTCGTCGCGGCGTCGTTGATGAGGTTCCGCAAGGCAATCGTCAGCGTATAGTAGTGCGTAAAAGCGGCGGTCTTTTTCTTGGGCTTTACGGTCCCCTCTGCAATGTCTAAACGCACTGCGTTCCGCCGTTATCCGAACCGATAGCTCGAGGCTGTGACGCCCCCGACAGATTCCCGTTCATGATAGGTGTCAGGATACATCCTTTGATTAGAAAATCCCTGTTCGCGCGGCGCGTTGACATCATATTTGAGAATTTCGGCGCGCATTTTCGAGCTTTGACGCTTAAATTGAGAACTCCAGCGGCATCCCGAGCG
>JBFXJV010000306.1:0-4597 GCA_050174515.1 Methylocystis sp. | reverse complement strand
CGGGCGGCGCCGACACCGAGCCACAGAGCGATTTCACGCCGGAATATCTGACAGTGCGCCTGTGTGATCTGATCAGCGCGCCGGCGCAACTTGCCGCGAGCGCTGATGCCGCAAAGAGCGTCGGCGTCGCCGACGCCGCCGAGCGTCTCGCCGATCTGATCTTGGACGTAGCGCGGAGAGGCGCTGCGAAACGGAGTTAAGGATGAAACTGCCGAAAGAATTGGGCCCGATTCATTTCGTCGGCATCGGCGGCATCGGCATGTCGGGCATCGCCGAAGTGCTGCTCAATCTCGGCTACAAGGTGCAGGGATCGGACGCCGCGGAAAACGCCAATGTCAAGCGCCTCGTCGAAAAAGGCGCGACGGTCAGCATCGGACATGACTCGAAGAATCTCGGCGAAGCCGCCGTCGTCGTCGTCTCGACCGCGATCAAGCGCGACAATCCCGAACTTGTCGCCGCGCGCGAAAAGCGCTTGCCGGTCGTGCGCCGCGCCGAAATGCTCGCTGAGCTGATGCGCCTCAAGCAATGCGTCGCCGTCGCCGGCACGCATGGCAAGACGACGACGACTTCGCTTGTCGCGACGCTGCTCGACGCGGGCGGCCTCGATCCGACGGTGATCAACGGCGGCATCATCAACGCCTATGGCACCAATGCGCGACTGGGCGGCGGCGACTGGATGGTGGTCGAGGCCGACGAGAGCGACGGCACTTTTCTCAAACTGCCGGCGGATGTCGCGATCGTCACCAATATCGATCCCGAACACCTCGACCATTTCCATACATTCGACGCCATCAAGGAAGCCTTCCGCAATTTCATCGAGAACCTGCCGTTCTACGGCTTCGCGGTGATGTGCCTCGACCATCCGACGGTGCAGGAACTCGTCGGCCGCATCGAGGACCGCAGGGTGATCACCTATGGCGAAAATCCGCAGGCCGACGTGCGGCTGCTGGATGTCGATCTCACCGGCGGCGTGTCGAAATTCAACGTGCTGCTGCGCGACCGCAAGACGTCGCAGGCGATCTATCTTGAAGATCTCGTCCTGCCGATGCCGGGTCATCACAACGCGCTGAACGCCACCGCCGCCATCGCCGTCGCCAATCAGCTCGGTCTGTCGCCCGAACAGATCCGCAAGGCGCTCGCGGGCTTTGGCGGCGTGAAGCGGCGCTTCACCAAGACCGGCGAATGGAACAGCGTCCAGATATTCGACGATTACGGCCATCACCCGGTCGAAATCGCCGCCGTGCTGCGCGCAGCGCGCGCCTCCACCAAAGGCAAGGTGATCGCGCTGATGCAACCGCATCGCTACACGCGGCTGCAGTCGCTCTTCGATCAATTCGCGACCTGTTTCAATGACGCCGACGTGGTCATCATCGCCGATGTTTATCCGGCGGGCGAGCAGCCGATCGCGGGAGTCGATCGCGACGCGCTCGTTTCCGCGATCAAGGCGCATGGCCATCGGCGCGCAATGGCGCTTCCTTCGCCCGAAGTGCTGCCGGCGATGATCCGCGAAATCGTCGCGCCCGGCGATTATGTCGTATGCCTCGGCGCCGGCAATATCACCCAATGGGCCTATGCGCTGCCCGAGCAATTGGCGGCGGGGGGAATGTAGCGGCGGGCAGGTCCACGCCATTGGCGCAATCGTCGCGACGACTATGCGCGAGCTCGACGCCGTTGGCGCCGCGTCTTTCATTGGCGTGACATACTGTTCCTCAGCTCTTTAATTTTGCTCTATGGCGTTTTCGACCGTGCACAGCGAATAATAGCCATAGAGCGGCGACGCCAATGGCCGATCCGGCCAGAAGGTTCGATGAAGGTCGGCGATGGTGACGCGATCAATTACTTTCGCGCCGCAATCGGCGGCGAGGCCGCAAAGGTCGTTGATCCCGTAAGTCCAGGGCGCGCCCATCGCCGCGAATCTTTCGACGACGGCGGTGATTTCAGGATCGCCGGTTTGGTTCCTGATCACATCCTCGGCGAAAAAGTCGAAGGAAGCCGAGCAGCGCTTCATCACGCCCATCAGGTCGCTCAGAATCCGACGGACGGCGCCATCGTCCAAATACATGGTGTTGCCTTCCCATAAGACATGTGTGGGAAGGCCGAAATCCAATCCGCTTTGTCGCAGCAGCTCGAGCATGCCGTCCGTCACATAATCGGCGCCGATATAGATCGTGTTGGGATCGACGTCGTTTTCTTGCAGTCGCGCCTGCTTGAAGGCCTGCGTTTCGGGCGCGTCGATTTCGAAATAGGCGACGCCCTCGGCCGAGATCCGTTGCGCCCTTGTGTCGAGTCCGGCGCCAAGAATGAGTATCTGCCGGGCTCCCTGACCGATCTGATGACGAAGCCGGTCATCGAAGTAGCGCGTTCTCAAGCGGACATTATTTCTGATCGGCGGGAAAGACTGCGAGATACGATCCGCGGCTTTTTTCGATTCCTCGTCGAGGAACAGCCCAACGAAGGGATCGTGGTAGAGCGGTTGCGACTCCTTGTTTTCGTCGTCGCGAAACTCGGCGACGACGAAAGCGGTGCCGGCGACGTTTGCGATTTCGGTCATTTCGCCAGTCCTGCGTCTCGCCCGATTGAACCCGGCGCGCTCGGTTTTCGCATGGTCACTTTTTAGGAAAGCGTTCGAGCAATTGCGCCAGCGGGTCGGCTGAGATTGCATTTGGCGGCGAATAGGGTTCGTCCACGGAGGCGACGAGCGAAATCGGAACGATCGCCGCAAAGGCGAAAATCGCCTGTGCGAGGAGCTGCGGCTTGGGACGGTCGAGATGCGTGGCGGCAAGCGCGATTTGAGTGATAAAGGCGATGATGAGCACAGCGGCCCACTCGCGATCGTCGGGAAAGGCGCCAGCGATCGCGAGCCGCTGATCGCGCGCCGATCGCAGACGAATCACGGCGTCAAGGAGAGCGCGCTGGAAGGCCGGCGCGATCTTGGCGCCGCTTATCGCGCGGGTCAGACTGTTCAGCGCGGCTTCCGCTTCGGGGGATTCTTCGCCGTTCTCCATGGCTCGCCATTCGAGGCCGACCACGGCCTCCACATATTCGTGTATGGCGCCTAAGATTTTGTCGGCGTCAATTCCGTGATTGCTGGAGAGCACAGACAGGGTCGTCAATTGTTCGCGCTCCAGCGTGACGGCCCGAAGTGCGCGGCGATTTGCTTCCCAGACATCCTGCGAGAGGAACGTCATCAGCAGGCCGAACAGCGTCGCTGGAACGCCGACGAAGGGCGGCGCGACGCCTTTCCAGTTCTGCGCATAGGCTGCAAAGCGTGAGGCGAAGCAGAACCAGCACAGGAAAAGCGCGAGAACAGCCATGGCGCCGGCGAGCAGGAGCGCCATGACGGGCATCGATTGCGACATCCAAAATTTCAAGAGCACCTGTCCCCCCTCAAGAACGGTTGTGATCGGATCGCATCCTAACCGAGATTCGCCGAGTCATCGCTAAAGGGCGGGTCGGCGCAGAGGAACAACTCGGCGCTTCCAGGCGAAGCGCGCGCAATGCCAGAGGCGGTTGAGCAGAAGGGAAGGGCGCTTTTTCGCGGGAGCGACAAATGGCGCCGCTCGAACGCACAACGCCCCGCCGTGACGTCCACGGTCGGGGCGTTGCATTCTTAAAGGGCGTCAGCGCGGGACCGACGACGGGCGTTTCCGTCGATCGTCGGGCTGCGATGAACCTATCTGCGGTCGCCCTGGACGGCGGCGCTGGAAGCGTTTCGCGCGAGCCGCGGACGAGGATAGCTCAACCATCCGCCCGACTGCGGCAGCGTGTCCTCACAGAAGGGCCGAGTATCGAGGTTTTGAAGAAGCGTCCTAATGGCGTTTCTTCGTCGCTGAAGTCTTCTCGTGGTCATTAGGTCTCTCCTTCTTAGAGATGGACCACCGAACAACCAGGTTCAAGCGTCACTCCAACAACACGCGAAATCAAGCTCTGTTTCGATCATCCTCGCCGAAATTGGAAGAGCGTTGCAAATTTGTCGCGTCAGACCGCCAGCGTCGCAGCTGGTTCTTTCAGCGGCGTCCTACCAATAGACCTGCGCGCGCGCCTCGAAGAGGTCGGGATGTGCGCCGTTGAAATAGGCTCCCTGTCGCGACGGAACGCCTGCGGCGAACAGCGCGTAATCGTTAAATGGCGCGGAGGCGCGCAGCACATGGATCCAGTTGAACTGCAAGTGGAATCCATTATCGGGATACCAATTGATTCCCAATGTGACATTCTGCTGCCGGCCGCCGACGACGCCCGCATTGGCGATATAAGAAGCCGCGGCGGGATTGGGCGCGATCAGCGTCGTATAGGCAAGCATGTTATATAGGCTTGAGCCGGAATAAGGCCCGCTGTTGAGATTAATCGCGCTGTAGCGCGCTGCGAGTCCAACGGCGCCGATGCCTCCCCTGCTCACAGGATTTTTGATCGGGATCTGATTGAAGTTCGCGCCGAGCTTGTTCGTCACGTCATAGGCGGCGGCGCGTTCCTCGCCGGTAAGATACCATTGCCCGTAGACATAAAAGCCGCTGAAATATTGCGAGGCGCCGCCGGGCGCGAAAGCGCCCGCCAGGCGCGCGAGCGCAACCCTCGTCGGATTGCGGTTGACCTGCTGTCC
>JBFXJV010000305.1:0-4626 GCA_050174515.1 Methylocystis sp. | reverse complement strand
TTTGCTGCAATCGCGATCCCCGCCAGGACATAGCAAAATGGGCAGGCTATCAGCATCAACAGGCCCGCGAGACATTGATCCGCAAGCTGTTCGTCGCCATCGGCCACCATGTGGCTAGCATCGGCGCGACCATCCGCATACAGGAGGCGCGGCGCGAACAGCAGCAGCACTCCGAGCAGGCAAGAAAACTTGCCGGTGAACAATAGCGCGACGACACCGCGCCAACGAACGACGCCTTTCTCAGACAGTATGGCGAGCCAAAACGTCAACGAGGCGGCCAGCAAGGACGCCTGCACAAGCACGTGTAGAAGCGGCTCTCGCAATGTTAGCCCCCAGAGATTGGGGACGTGCCATGTCCAGAGAAGGGCAAGCTGCAGGAAAGTGGCGGCGATTAAGACCCCGGCCGAAGCAAAAACTGCCGCGTGGGCAAAACTCGCGACGATCGCACTGGCGAGGACTGGCGCCAAGGCGTTCATCAGCAGGATGTGCGAGGCCATATGAGCGGCGCGCGGACCGAGCGACAAAGCGATCAGGGGGATTACGAGCGCGAAATACGCCAGCGCAGCCCCAGCTGCGAGCAGCCCAATGCGAATTTGAATGCTCGACGCCCACTCCGCCACTCTGAACCGCGGCGTCGTCATCCCATTTGGCGCGCTCGCTCTTTTCACCCAAACCTCCGATCGAGACGGTCGGCGCTACGATGAACGCGCAATATTGCCGCCAGAACAGTATCACCCCGAGTCATTATCTCGAGCGAAAATCCAGGAAGGTCCAGCGAGTGGTCGATTCGTGAAGGCTACTTCGGCGAACGCCACTGAAGGACGAATAGGCGGAGTTAGCTATTCCATCAGTGATTCGACTGTTGCGCCGCGCGTCGCCTCTTGCGGCGCGCGATAAACTGTCCCAGGAGCGCTCATGAAATAGGCTAGCCCATCTTCGAGCCCACGCCGGTTGCTAACTATTGATGCCGAGTTTGCGACGCTCAGCGCCAGCACTGGCGCCGCAGTGTTCCGTAGCGTCGGTAATAACGGCAATAGTAACGATGTCCAGCTTTCTCGACCTTAAGCCGATCCATATCCAGCGGGGTCACCACCGCCGTTTCCACTGGCAATCGCGGGTCGTGGGCCGGCTCGATCATGGGAAGAGAAGGAAGGGCTCGCGCCTGTGGGAAGACGGCTGTCGCGCCCATTCCCACGACTAGAAATGTCAAAAAGCTGCGCCATTTCATCTTTCCCTCCTGCCAGCTGGGGGTAAAAGTGACGCGCGCTGTAATTTCGCGCGGCGGCCCGCCTGCCTGCAACATCATTTGGCGCAAAGCGGCGCCGAGACAAGACGTCGGATTTGGCTTACTCCGGCGAAGCATCAGGTTTCTGCAGAAGATTAATGCGCTCCGGTCATCTGCTCAGTTCAGCGCCCTCTGCACCGAAACGACGAGCAGACAAGTGGCGACGACAAATGAGCGATTGCTGCAGTGGCTCCATGACGCGCAGGCGATCGAACAGCAAGCCACGGAGATGCTAAAGGCGCTCGCTCGGCACAATGAAACCTACCCGGAGATCAAAATCGAAGCCAAACCGCTTGGTAACAAAAGGAAGCGAGCAGGCGGCTGTAGTGCAAGATGCTTTGGAACAACGCCGAGGGGACGCGTCGGATTTGAACGAGAGTCAGCCAGGGGCGGCGACTACGGAAACGGCGTTGAGCGGCGCCTTCGTAGGCGCCGGTTCCGCCAAACGGTCCATGACAAAGATTTCGATTTACAACGTATTGATCGTGGCAGCCGAAGCGGCTTTTATATCGCAGGCTACCAGCGTCGGCGTCTCGGCGAGACAGCTTTCTTGGTCGGGGCGGTATTTCCCTATCTGGACGAGAACGCCCATTAGGCCGGCGGCCATGGCTCCGCCGACGTCGACCTCAGCGTCGTCGCCGATCATCGCAACGTCCTCGCCAGCGCATCGCAGGCTTTCGACAGCGAGTGAGAAGAACGTCGGCCAAGGCTTACCGAGTACGATGGCCTCTCGGCCGCAGGGTATTCGAACGCCGCAATAAACGGGCCGGTCGCCGACGTATATGACCCCGTCGAGGTCGAGAAGTATGTCTTTGACAAGTCCCGGCGCGCGCTCGTGTTGTCGTATTTGGTCTCCGAAGATTCGGTCCTCCAGTCATGTCACTATCGCGTTGAGGGCGAACCCCGCGCGAAGCTCTCGGCAGACGATCCGTCGCGAAGAACCACTGGATTCAAAGAGCGCGTTTTCGCAGAGCCGGGCAAAAAGCCGTAAACGGCTTTTGCCGAGGCGTCGCGTGGAATCACGGGCGTCACTGAATAGACGCGAGTGAAAGAAGTTTGGATGCGTGGAGGATCGGTGACCCTGTGGCGCGCAAGATTTTTGCCCGCTCTTTTGTCGCTCGCTCGTCAGCTCTTGTTGATTGCCCTTGCGTTGACCGCGCTATGATCAATCCACCGCCGATTTACCTCCCACAGCGCCATGCCGACGCCCAGCAGGCCGACCGCGACCACATAGTCGCTCGCGGGCCGACCTGACAGCACTGGGAGGGCGAGATAGCCGCATAAAACTGCGCCCAGGACCGGCGTCCCTGGAGGCGCGCGAAAATGCGTGTGTTCGACTTTCCCGCGACGCAGCGCCAGACAGGCAATATTAACTCCAGTGAAGACGCACAGAAGGAGCAGCGCTGTGGTGCCGCCAAGCTTCTTCACTCCATCTTCGCCGACGATGACTACTAGCGCCACCGCAAGCGCGGCGGTGAACAAGATTGATACCCAGGGCGTGCGCCGGGACGCGTGCACCGCGGCGAACACAGGAGGCAGAATTCCTTCATTGGCCATGCCGTAGAGTAACCGGCTGGCCATTAGCAGGTTGATCAGAGCCGAGTTGATCACGGCGAGCAAGCCGATGCCGGCGAAGAATCTTAGCGGGAATGCAGGGGCTCCGATTGCGACCACCTTTAGGAGCGCATCTGACTTCGCAGCGGAAAGCGTCTCGGCGGGGACCAGCAGCGAAGCGGTGATAGCGACCAGTTCATAGAGCACGGCCGCGGCGGCCAGCCCGGAAAACAACGAGCGCGGGAAGATCCGGGCTCCGCCTTCGCACTCCTCGACCATATTCACCGAATCCTCAAACCCGACCATGGCGAAAAACGCCAGCGAGGTGGCCGCGGTGATCGAAAGCAGAAAGCTCCGGCCTTCGGTATGAATCTCTAAGAGCCGGCTCGGCTCGCCTTGGCCGGCCCCGAGCGCGTAGCCGCCGATCGCAATGACAAGCAAGAGACCCAAAACCTCGATGCCGGTAAGCGCCATATTGATCTTCACCGATTCGGCCACCCCTCGGAAGTTGATCAGGCCTAGGAAAATGAGAAATCCGACCGCCGCCGGCATGACCGGCCATTGAACAAAGGGCTGGAGGTAAGCGCTGAAAGCGCGGGCCGCCGCCGCCGCTGACGTAATGCCCGAACTCATCACGGCGAAAGCGACCAGGAAGGTAAGGAAAGGAATATGAAAAGCCCGCTGGACATACAGCGCTGCGCCGGCCGCGCGCGGAAATTTGCCGACCAATTCGAGATAGCTGAACGCCGTAAGGAACGCGACTGTGAACGCCGCTAGGAATGGCAACCATAGCGCGCCGCCGATCTGTTCGGCCACGCTGCCGATGAGCGCATATATGCCGGTGCCGACGACGTCGCCGATAACGAAGAAGAACAGCAATTTTGGACCGATCGCCGATTTTAGCGTCGGCTCGACCGCGCGCGAGCGCCGACCAGTTTCATTCAACATGATGAGGAATCGGCGGCTAAGGTATGAGACAATCGTCCACTAACGACCGCATTATCGACGCTGTCGCCGAGAGTGCAAATTTTTTTGTCATCCCTGGTCTCGCCTGTCGGTTCGTGATGGCCTCCCTCCGGAGAAACGATCGCGAACGAAGCGCCTCCGCTCGCGAGGTCAAACATCACCGCTTCGGTGCGGCCGACGCGTCCGCCGTCTCTACAGAGGAGTTCTGGGTCGAGAAGGGTTGACGCGTTGAGCGGGGAATCAACCTCATGAAACGCTTTACGAGGATCGCCCTGGCCGCTTTCGAAGTGTCGAGCCTTACCACCGTGGCGTTTTGGCAAAAATAGCAAATCAGGATGGCGCTAGCGCCAGCTGCGCTTCACGCTTCGGGCAAGCGTCCCAACGGTAAATCCGACAGCCACCACTTTTTTCCCAGTCGAAATTGAGCACTGCGTCCCGCCCGACCTGAGACGGACCCGCCTCATCGGCACACTGGCGTCGCACACGTCGCTCCTTCATTCGATCGAGGCTAGGCCAGGGCAGTTTGGGCGAGCGTCGAGCCGATGGCGCGCTTCGGTGGATCAGCTTCAGAAGGAACGCGAATCCAAATTTATTGAGGCGCAACTAGTTTGTCTGGCTGCCCGCCTTATGTGATCGAACGCAACAGAAACCTGTTTTGTGGTCCAATCCATGATTGACAGTTACGCCGCCGCTCACAAACGTATCTACAACATGCTGGAGCTCTTTATTGCTTTGTGCGCAACTGCATTCCCCCTCGCATTGTTTTATGATCAAGCAAAATTCGGGATGGTTTGGTTTTTCTCAGGGATGATCGCTGTTGT
>JBFXJV010000304.1:0-4647 GCA_050174515.1 Methylocystis sp. | reverse complement strand
GTGGGTGCATCCCACCAAATAATTTTTTGCGCTGCATTTCCCTTCTGGGAAATGCAGCGTCTCGCCAGAGCGCGGCTGGCGAAAAAACGGATGCCGGCCATTTGCGCAAAGCGCGCTCTAAGCTTTTGGAATCGATCGCGTCAGGCTTGGGCCGCGCCGGCGAAATTCGATAAATCCGATGATGGCGCTAGAGCCTCAGCAATTTGGCGGCGCGTCGCGCGCGTCGTTGAGAAGACCCGCGACGCAGGCCAGGGCGAAGGCGTATTCGAGCGCCGCGTCTTCCAGCGCCTCAAAACGGCCAGAGGCGCCGGCGTGACCGGCGCCCATATGGGTGAAGAGCAGCACAGGTCCGCCGCCGCTCATCGTCGCCCGTAGTTTTGCAACCCATTTAAGCGGCTCCCAATAGGTGACGCGAGGATCGGTCATGCCGGCGATGGCGAGAATCGGCGGATAATGTTGCGCGCGCACATTGTCATAGGGCGAATAGGAGGCGATGCGTTCATAGGCTTCGACGCTCACGATCGGGTTTCCCCATTCCAGCCATTCCGGCGGCGTCAGCGGGAGATCGTCGCGCATCATCGTGTTCAGCGGATCGACGAAAGGCACGCTGGCGACGACGCCCGCGAAGAGCTCCGGCGCCGCATTGGCGACGACGCCCATCAGCAGGCCGCCCGCCGACCCTCCCAGCGCGACGATGCCGCCCTCATGCGTATAGCCGGCGGATATGAGGCTCCGCGCGCAATCGATAAAGTCCAAGAAGCTGTTTTGCTTTTTCTCGAGCTTGCCGTTCTCATACCAGCGCCACCCCTTGTCGGTTCCACCGCGAATATGCGCGCGTGCATAGACGAAGCCGCGATCGACGAGCGACAGGATGTCTTCGTTGAAGCTGGCCGAAAGCGCATAGCCATAGGCGCCATAGCCGTAGAGCAGCAGCGGCGCGCCTTTTCCGCCAGGCGAGAAGTCGGCGCGATGCAGGAGCGTGATCGGCACGCGCTCGCCGTCGTGCGCCGTCGCGAAAATCCGCTTCGTCACATATCGCTTCGGGTCATGGCCGGAAGGAATGTCCTGGCGCTTGCGCAGGACGCGCGTGCGCGTCGCCATGTCATAGTCGTAGGTTTCGTCGGGCGTCGTCATCGACGAATAGACGAAGCGCAAAATGTCCGTGTCGAATTCGAGCCCCGGATCGATCGACAGCGCATAGGCTTCCTCTTCGAAATGAATCGCATGTTCCTCGCCGGTCGAGAGCGCGCGGATGACGAGTTTCGGCAGGGAGTTCTCGCGAAGCATCCAGACGAGATAACGCGCATAAACGGTGAAGCTGTCGATCATCACGCCGTCGCGATGGCAGACCACGTCCTTCCAGTTCTCGCGGCCGGGTTCTGCAAGCGGCGCGACGGATATCCTGAAGTCGTCGGCGCCGTCGGCATTGTTGCGAATGTAGATAAGGTCGCCATGCGGTTCGACGTCGTAGCGCAGACGCGGCTCGCGCGGCGCGACGACGCGCGGCGTCGGATTGCTCTCGCGTAAATCGATGAGCCAGCATTCCGTTGCGTCATGCCCATGGATCGACACGATAGCGAAACGCCTGCAACGGCTTTCGTGGAGTCCGACGAACCATGCGTTGTCCGTTTCCTCGATGATCAGCGCGTCATTGGCGGGATCGGTTCCGACCTCGTGCCGAAAAATCTTCGAGGTGCGATGGTTCTCGTCGATGAGCACATAGTAATAGGCTTTCGAATCGGCGCGCCAGACGATCGAGCCGTCGCTGTCGCCGACCACGTCGGCGCGGTCGAGTCCGTCGCTCAGCGCCCGTGTGCGTATCTCGTAGAGTTCCGAGCCCGTGTCATCGACGCTCCAGGCGAGTTGCGCATGATCGGGCGCATGCGTCGCGTCGCCGATGTCGAAAAAGTCGTGATCTTTGGCGAGCGCGTCGCCGTCGAGAAGGATGGTTTCCGGGCCGCCGTCACGCGGCGTTCGGCAGTAGCGCGGATGTTCGGCGCCTAAGTGGAAACGTTCATAATAGGCGAAAGGCCCGTCAGGCTCGGGTGCGTCGCTGTCGTCTTCCTTGATGCGCCCGCGCATCTCGGCGACGAGCGTCTTCCGCAAGCTCTTGAGCGGCGCCATCACGCGTTCGCAGTAAACGTTTTCCGCCTTGATCAGCTTGGCGATCTCTTTGGGAAGAGCGCCGGGATCGCGCAGCACCTCGCGCCAGTTATGTGCAGCCAGCCAGGCGTAAGGATCGTCGAGCGTGCGGCCATGGATGATTCGGCGCGTGTCGCGCTGCGCCGCGACAGGCGGCGCCGCGCCTTTAAGATCGAATCGCCAATCCGAGATTTTATCGCGGCTCATGCTATCGCGGCTCATGCCATCCTCCGCCGGCTCTTGCCGCAGGCTTTTATCATTATCGCTTGCAGCGCAGCACAGAGATATCCCAAGCCGAAAGAAATCGAAGCAATTTGTAAATCCTTCGCGCCTTAGCCTTGCCTCAAACGACCTGTTCACTTTCGGTTGAGGAGTGATTTCATGCGTTACTCTCACGCGGCGCTCAATCCCGTTTCCGTCGGCGAGCGAAACACAGCCCGTCGCAGCGATGCTGTGCGCCGCGCTTCCGCGCCGCGCCGGCTCGCATGGAAGATCGTCTATTCGGGCTTTGTCGCCGGCGTCGCCGTCTATGTCTGGTGGCGTCGTTAGCCATATTCTGGGCGCTGCTGCGCTGCGTCAAAGACAGGCTGTCATAAATCAGTTAGTTTTGACGAGCGGCAGGCTGCGGATGCGCGCTCGCGCATGACTGGTCGCGCCGCGAAGGGTCAACACGCGGACGTTGCGGCGCGCCCCAAGACACAGAAGAAATGTAAATGTGTAAGAGCGTTAAATGCATTGCCGCCGGCGTTGTTTGCGCCGGCATTTCCTTCGGCGCCGCGCTCGCGGAGCCAAAGACCCCGGCGCCAGCAGGAAACGCGCCGACGACCTGGGCGCCGCCCGCCGAGATCGCGCCGAAGACGGCGCCGGCAGAGGCGCTGGCGCCGAGCGTCGAAGCGCCCGCGGCTGCGGCCCAGCCTGCGCCCGCCGCCCCGGCGGCGAAGTCGCATGCGGAGAAAGAAAAGAACTGCCGCGCGCAGGCTGACGCCAAAGGGCTTCACGGCAAGGAGCGCAAGCATTTCAAGTCCGGCTGTCTGAAGGGCTGACGAAACGCCGCCGGCCGCGCTGTCCGACAGCCGGCCCGCGGCGCGTCAATAGACGCGATCGATACAGAAGTCGACGACTTCGAGCAGCGCGCTTTTCCACGGCGAGGCCGGAAAAATCTCCATCGCGTCGCGCGCGATGGCGCCGTAATGAGTCGCGCGCTCGATCGTATCGTCGAGCGCCTTGTGCTTCTTCATCAGTCCGCAGGCGGTCTCGACGTCGCCGTCCTTGATGTCGCCCTTTTCCAGCGTGCGGCGCCAGAACTCGCGTTCTTTCTCATTGCCGCGACGGAAGGCGAGCACCACGGGAAGCGTGATCTTACCCTCGCGGAAGTCGTCGCCGACATTCTTGCCGAGCTTGGCCGAGGAGCCGCCGTAATCGAGCGCGTCGTCGATGAGCTGGAACGCGATGCCGAGATTCATTCCGTAGCTGCGCGCCGCGGCTTCGTCGGCCTTTGGCTTTCCCCCGAGCATCACGCCGACTTCGGCGGCGGCGGCGAAAAGTTCCGCCGTCTTGCGGCGAATCACGCCCATATAGGCGTCTTCCGTCGTGGTCGTGTCTTTCGCGGCGTTGAGCTGCATGATCTCGCCTTCGGCGATCACCGCCGCAGCCTGCGAGACGACGGTGAGCGGCGCGATCACGCCGGGCTCGACCATCATCTTGAAGGCGTGACCGAGCAGGAAATCGCCGACGAGCACGCAGGTCTGATTGCCCCACAGCATGCGCGCGGCAATCTTGCCGCGGCGCATGTCGCTTTCGTCGACCACGTCGTCATGGAGAAGCGTCGCCGTATGCATGAATTCGATGCCGGCGGCGAATTTCAAATGGCCGTCGCCCTTGTAGCCGCACATTCCGGCGGTCGCGAGAACCAGCATCGGCCGCAGACGCTTGCCGCCGGCGGAAATGAGATGGTTGGCGACTTCGGGGATCGTCGTGACGTCGGAGCCCATGCGCTGAATGATCAGCTGATTGGTGCGCTCAAGGTCGGGCTTGATGAGTTCGAGGAGACTGTCGAGGCCGGCGTCCTTTTTCTCATCGAGCGGAATGACGATACCCACGGACCCCCCTTAAGCCTTGCGTTTTGTCGCGCGAACTTACGGCTTTGGGCTGTTGGCGGCAAGTCAGGCAGAGTGCGAGGCGGCGCGCGCATCCCCTCCCCTTGAGAGAAGGCGGCGCGAACGGCCTTGCCCGTCGCGCCGCGTCATGGGAATTTTCGCGCTCCGATGAATGATGCGAGCTTGGACGGCTTTCTCGACCAACGCCTGCGCCTGCGTCAAAGCGCCGCCGGCCATCGCGCCGGCACGGACGCCGTGCTGCTCGCCGGCGCGACGCCAGAAGAGCAGCAGGGGCTCATTCTCGATATCGGCGCCGGCGCGGGCGCCGTCGGGCTTATGGCGGCGCTGCGCGCGCCGCGCGCGGCCGTCGGCCTCGTTGAGATCGACCCCGAGAGCTGTGCGCTGGCCC
>JBFXJV010000303.1:0-4653 GCA_050174515.1 Methylocystis sp. | reverse complement strand
CCATAAGCTTCGAGGGGGAGTTGTGTTCGGCCCATTCCCGATAAAGCGAGCATCGGGCGCTTTGTTCGCATGGTAAGAAGAACTGCTCCGGGCAGCACCCTGACGCGGGCCGCTCTGCGAGAAGCCGTCTATGGCTGCTGTCCCTCCCTTTCTCGCGCCGAAGCCCGCAAGATATTGGACGCGACCTTCGACGAAATCAGCGAAGCCTTGCTGCGCGGCGAATCCGTCAAGCTGCGGTCCTTTGGGACCTTTAACGTGCGCGCCAAGCGGGAACGCATCGGCCGTAATCCGAAAACCGGCGTCGAGGCCACGATTACGCCACGCCGAGTGTTGACTTTCAAGGCTTCGCCGGTGCTCGTCGCGCATGTCAACGGGGATGCGGTCATTCCTGAGGAGGACTGATTCCTCTATCATGGGGATCAGACGGTCGTCGCCGGCGATGCGTTCGCGGCCGAGCCGAGCAGCTTCTCATATCCAAGGTGAAAAATGCAGAAATTGAGCGTGGCGGTCGCCGCCTTCGCGGCCTTTACCGCGTTGATCGGCGCCCACAAAGGCTACTCCAGTCTTTTTGTGCTCGCCGCCGCCTCGGCGCTCTGCGCCTATACGACATGGCGCGCCGTCCACATGTCGAGCTTCCTGAAAATCTTCGCCTCCATATTTTCGACCGAGACCATCGTCTTCGGCCTCATCGGCCTTATGCAGGCGGAAGGCGTGTGGCCTGATGCGCTGAAGGACTATGCGCCGCCCGAGACCATGCCGCTCACCGTCGCGGTGTTTTCGATCATCGTTTACGCCATCTCGCATATTCCGGTCGTTCGCGAGATGACTCGCATCGCCGATCTCTATTTCGATTCCCGCGAGCGTGGCGAAGGGCGCGTCTGGCCGTTCCCGCCCTTCGCGGCGCGGGAAAGCGCGATCGCCATCGCCATGGTGGTCGTGCTGGTGCTTCTCAATCAGGGCCAGGTCGGCATCACCGTGCGGCTGTCCTTCTTCAATCGCGACTGGTTCAACGCCATTCAAGAGAAGAACGCCGCAGAGTTTTGGCGGCAGCTTTTCTTCGTCTTTACGCCCTGGGCGTTCGTTTACGTGACCTCCGTCATCATCGAATTCGTTCTGCAGTCAATGCTGATCATCCGTTGGCGCCGGTGGCTGACGGAGCATTACATCGAGCGCTGGCTCGGCGCGCATACGCATTACGGCATGGCCCTCGCCGGCGACGGGGCCGATAATCCCGACCAGCGCATCGCCGAAGACGTCAATCGCTTCATCAGTGGCGCAGAGGAGGGCTACGGCATCTATTCCTACTCGATCCTGCTGATCTCCACTTTGAGTTCGCTTGTTTCCTTCGCCTATGTGCTGTGGGATTTGTCGGGAAATTATCCGCTGCCGGGGACTGATATCTATATTCCAGGCTTTCTCTTCTGGGTGGTGCTGCTCTATGCGGCGGTCGGAACGCTGGTGACTCATCTTATCGGCCGCTCTCTCACCGGACTCTATTTCGACCGCCAGAGACGTGAGGCCGATTTCCGATTTTCGCTGGCGCGCATGCGCGAATACAGCGAGCAGATCGCGCTGCTGGGCGGCGAGCCTGCCGAGCGCGGCTCGCTGCTTCAACGCTTCATGGGCATTATCGTGAACTATCTGGCGATCGTGCAGAAGCGCAAACAGCTGATGGCGTTCACTTCGACTTACGGACAGATGTCGCCGATCATCCCTTACGTGATCACGGCGCCGTTCTACTTCGCCGGTCGAATCCAGCTCGGCGTCATGACTCAGACGGGGAGCGCCTTCGGACGGGTGGAGAGCGCGCTGACGTTCTTCATCAACTACTATACTTCGCTGGCCAACTTTAAATCGGTGCTCGACCGCTTAACGTCCTTCGACCACGCTATCGATACGGCGCGTGGGCAGATGTCTGCGACGCAGATCATCGCTTCGGCGGAGGGCGCCGACATTCGCCTGCGTGAGTTGACGCTTGCATTGCCCGACGGGCGGCGGATCGTGACGGTCGACGATCTGACGCTCGCCGCCGGGCAATCCGCGCTGCTCACCGGCCCGTCAGGTTCAGGCAAGTCGACTCTGTTTCGCGCGATCGCCGGCATTTGGCCCTACGCCAGCGGCGACATACTGACGCCGCGCGGCGCGAAGGTGATGCTTGCGCCGCAACGTCCATACATTCCGATGGGCGCGCTGGCCGAGGCGATCGTCTATCCGGGCAATGTCGACGACTACTCGCGCGCCGAAATGCAGGAAGCGTTAAGCGCTGCGCGGCTTGCGCCTTTCGTGGACCGACTCGACGAAGAGAATAACTGGGGGCAGCGCCTCTCTGGCGGCGAGCAGCAGCGCGTCGCGATCGCCCGAGCGCTTCTCGCCAAGCCCGACTGGCTCTTCCTCGACGAAGCAACGTCTGCGCTCGACGAACAGCTCGAAGACGATATCTACGCCATGCTGCGCGAGCGGCTGCCGCGCACGACGATCGTCTCGATCGGCCACCGCTCGACTCTGCTCGCCTTCCACGACCGGCACATCGTCATGGAGCCGGAGCCGGGCGGCGTCTTCAGCCCGCGCGACAAGGTGCACGCGTGACGAAGGAGTCAGGGCGCGAAGGCGGTCGGTCGCTGAAGACGCGCGTCAGGACCGCGCGCAAGCGCTCGCTCTCGTCGACGCTGTGGCTGGAGCGCCAGCTCAACGATCCTTACGTCGCGCGCGCCAAGCGCGAAGGTTATCGCTCGCGAGCGGCCTACAAGCTCATCGAGTTGGACGATCGCTGTCGTCTCCTGAGGCCGGGCGGCCGAATCGTCGACCTTGGCGCCGCTCCCGGCGGCTGGTCGCAGGTCGCCGCCGCGCGGGTGAAGGCGAAGGAAGGGAAGGGCATGGTCGTCGCCGTCGATCTTCTCGACATGGAGCCGATCGCCGGCGTCGCCTTCGCGGTGAAGGACTTCAACGACCCGGACGCGCCGGATGTCATCAAGAACATGCTCGGGGGCGAGGCCGACGGCGTGATGTCGGACATGGCCGCGAACGCCACCGGCCACAAGGCGACCGACCATTTGCGCATCGTCGCGCTCGCCGAGCTTGCCGCCGACTTCGCCCGCGACGTGCTGGCGGAGGGCGGCTTCTTCGTCGCCAAAGTGCTGCAAGGCGGCACGGAAGGCGAACTGCTCGCGCGGCTCAAGCGCGATTTCGCGAGCGTGCGCCATGTGAAGCCGGCGGCGAGCCGGGCGGATTCGGCCGAACTCTATGTGCTGGCGACGGGATTTCGGGGGAGGCGGGAGGCGGCTGTTTCCTGACTCGGCCCGCACAGCCACGACCGTTGACGCTTCCCGCGCGCGACATATCGTAACAGCTTAGGTTGTTCCTTTCTTTTTGAAACGCCCTCAACGCCGACGGCGTGGCGAGGTGTCAAATGGCTGACGATTTTCGGCTTCTTCGCTCATTGATCGCTCGAGCGTTACGGCTTTTACTTTTCCTTTCGCTCGTCGCGCCTGCTCCGGCGCTTCCCGCTCAGAACGGCTCGAAGGCTTCTGGCGCCGCACGAACTGAAGCGGAAGCCGCGCCTTCATCCGATCACGCGAAGGCGAGGCGAGCAAAGTCCTGTTCCGACCGCGGCAAAGGTCTCCGGCAGATCGAGGAATCGGAGGTCTACGGCGAGATTTGCGATCCGCGGGGCGATACGCAAACGGCGCGCGTCTTGGCCTGTCTCATGCGCGGGCTCGAAGCCGTGCTGGTCGCCGATCACAATGGCGTCGTTTGCGCCTCTGCGTCGCGGGGGCGTTTTTTCCTCGACTCGATGGGGACAGACGGGAAAACCCGTCGCTATCCCGATTCGCGTCAGATCAGAACCGAGGACGTGTGCGCTCAGGCGCCCGAGCGCGATGGACGCCTTGTCTCTCGGACATTCATCAAAGACTTGGCGCGGGATGCGAAGGCCAAGATCGATCCGAAAGGCATACGCATAATTGGCGGCGTCTATTGCGACGGCCTTGATCTGACCGGTCTCGATCTTCCTTATTCGCTCGTCCTGGACAAATCGATCTTCACTTGTACGGATTCGACCGAATGCCGACGCGTGCCAATCGAGATCAGAAATTTTCAGACAAACGGCGATCTGTCCTTCGACTATGCCATTTCACCAGTCGGCGTTCGGATTACGCGATCGGAAATTGCTGGCTCCTTCTATAGTCAGGGCGCACATCTTTCGAAATTGGCGATCATCGACACGATCGTTCGCGGCTCTGTGAACGCGCCCCATTCTCTCGTCGGCGACGCGTTGACGATCGCGAACACAAAGGTCGACGGCTCTGTGAACGTGCCCGACTCTCTCGTCGGCGATAAGTTAACGATCGCGAACACAAAGGTCGAGGGCTCTGTGAACGTGCCCGACTCTCTCGTCGGCGATAAGTTATCGATCGAAAACACAAAGGTCGGCGGCGATGTCGATCTTGCTCGCAGCTTCTTCTCGCATCTGGTCTTTCTCAAGAATCACGTCGGCGGCGCGCTCGATCTGGGACAATCGCAAGCGCGTTGCAGTTTCGATATGCGCAAGAACGAAATCGATGACGTCGTCGCGGTGGAGTTCGGTTTTGGCGACGTGCGGAAGTCCGAAAAAGGCGAAAAGCTTTTTGGATTCACGGCAGGAAACAATAAATCAAG
>JBFXJV010000302.1:0-4670 GCA_050174515.1 Methylocystis sp. | reverse complement strand
GTCAAGCTCACTTTCCCGGAGATGCGCGACGAGTTCGACGCGTCACAGGAGGTGAAGCACAGAGCGAAAATCATCGTAGTCATCGGCAATCCGCCTTACGATGCATTCGCAGGCGCGGCACAAGCTCAAGAAGCCGAACTGGTCGCCCATTACAAGGGCGTCGAACTTGTCGATGACGTGGACGCCAAGACGAAGCAGGTGAAGCGCGACGAATTTGGCCAGCCGAAAAAGAAGCAGCGCGGCAAGAGCGCGCTCTTCGTAGAGTACGGCGTTCGCAAGCAGCTTCTCGACGATCTTTACGTCCGCTTTTTCCGCCTCGCCGAGGAGCGCATCGGAGAGGCGGCGGAGTTCGGCGTCGTGTCCTACATCTCCAATTCGTCTTATCTGACCGGCCGTTCGCATCCGATCATGCGCAAGTCTCTATTGTCGAACTTCCACCGCATCTGGATCGACAATCTGAACGGCGACAAATACCGCACGGGCAAGCTCATTCCCGCCGGACTGCCTGGCGCGGGGACAGCCGACCAGAGCGCCTTCACAACCGAGATGGACCCGCGCGGCATTCAGCCCGGAACCGCCATCGTCACGTTGGTCAAGCGTGCGGAAGCCAAAACCGCGCCGACGAAGACCGACGTGTCCTATCGGGACTTTTGGGGATTGGCGAAAAACAAACGCGCCGACCTAATCGCCGCCTTGCCCACCGGCATCGGAAAGGCATCGACGCCCTACGAGACGATCAAGCCTACGACAGAAAACCGCTGGCGCCTGTCGCCGACAATGGTTGAGGGCGGATTCGAGGCCTGGCCAGCCTTGGATGAGTTGTTTCCTGCACAGTTTCCAGGCGTAGAGCCCAATCGTGGTCTTGAAGGCACCGTTGTCGATACCGATAGAAAGGCGCTTTCAGATCGAGTCAAGGCTTACCTTGAGAGTGAGACGTTCGATCACGCTACAAAATTATTCCCGAACTTCGCTGAACAATTCGGTGGATACGATCCTGCGGTGGTTTGGTCGAACGTTAAGGCAATCGGCTTTCACGAACGCAAGTTGAAGCGGGACCTTATTTTTCCGTTCGACCAAAGATGGATTTACTACGAGACGGAGGCGA
This sequence comes from Methylocystis sp., assembly GCA_050174515.1. GTDB lineage: Bacteria > Pseudomonadota > Alphaproteobacteria > Rhizobiales > Beijerinckiaceae > Methylocystis. The sequence continues at coordinate 3,565 of JBFXJV010000302.1, read as the reverse complement.
AATGGCTGAATCGCAGTCGACCCGAGTTTTCGCTTAACTTGGACGACAACGAGTTTCTGGTGACCGTACCTGAGCCTCGTAAAGTCTCAGAAACAAGGCCCGCATTTTCGACGGTTCTGACAAATCGCCATGTCCATGAGCGAGGCTCAGCGGTATTTCCCCGCGAAACACGCAGCAACGATCTTCTCTCGGATCGGGACGCAAATATCTACGAGCAAACCTGGCGCGTTCTGCGCAGACATTTTCGACTGAAAGGCGAACGCCGCGAGGATGCCGCGCGGGACTTTGTCGGCAAACTCTTCCGCGTTGGCTTTGCGATCCTCCATGCGCCGGCCTATCAGGCCGAGCACAAGAGCGCGCTTTCCGCCGACTGGGCGCATTTGCCAATTCCCAAAGACCGCAAGCTCTTCGCGCAACTTGTCGACAAAGGCGAACAAGTGACACGCCTCCTCGACGCCAACCGCGACGCCCGCGATGTGATTGAAGCAGTTCTCGGCCATGAGCGCGCGGCGCTACTTGGTCCGCTGAAGCGCAACGACGGCGGCAAGCTCCGGCCCGCCGACCTGAAAATCACCGTCACCTATTGGGGCGGCGGCAAGGGGCGATGGAAGTCTCGCGATTTCACCGTCGATGAATCGCCGCTCGACGCCTGGGGCGAAGGCGTGTGGGGAGACGAGACGGGCGATCTCTACATCAACGACGACGCCTTCTTCGCCAACGTGCCGGAAGCCGTCTGGACATATCAACTCGGGGGCTATCCCGTCCTCAAGAAATGGCTCGGATATCGGCAAGCCGATCGGCGCGACGACAAGCCGCTCACTGACGACGAACGCAAGTGGTTCCGCCAGATCGTCCAACGCATCGCCGCGCTCCTCGCGCTTGGCGCCGAACTCGACGCTCTCTACCAGCAAGCGGCTACGAACGCCTTCACGGCGACGGAATTGGGGATCGAGCGGTGAGGACGCGTGAGACGCACCACGGCTCACTTGACGACGGAACAAACAATGAACATAAATCACATGTTAACGGCTTCAAAACCATGATGGAGATTCGGCAACATACTGGTAGCGGCGATGACGACCCGATCAAAAATTGAGTGGACCGAACACACTTGGAACCCGATTACGGGTTGCACAAAGATTTCGCCCGGCTGCAAGAACTGTTACGCCGAAGTTTTCGCAAAGCGGTTGAAGGCAATGGGCGCGCGCGGTTACGAGAGTGGGTTCAGACTATCGATCCATCACGAACGTCTAAATGATCCGCTAAAGCGGAAAAAGCCCACGATGTATTTCGTCAATAGTATGTCTGACCTCTTTCATGAGGAAGTTCCATTCGAGTTCATAGAGCGTGCGTTCTCAGTTATCGAAAGCACTCCGAATCATAGGTATCAAATACTCACCAAGCGCCCCGACGTGATGGAACGCTATTTCTCGACAAGGACTGCGCCCGACAACGCGTGGCTTGGCACGTCAGTGGAGAACAAAAAGCACGGCCTTCCTCGTATCGCTACACTTAAAAATATCCAGGCAAAGGTTCGCTTTCTGTCAATTGAACCGCTCCTCGAAGACCTGGGGGAGTTCGATCTGTCTGACATGGATTGGGTGATTGTCGGCGGTGAGTCGGGTTCATAGGCGCGACCGATGAAAGCCGAATGGGCGCGGTCAATACAACGTCAGTGTGAGGCAGCAAACGTGCCGTTCTTCTTCAAGCAATGGGGAAGCTACGGCGACGACGGCATACGGCGAGCGAAGTCGAACAACGGCCGCCACCTTGACGGGCGGACTTGGGATGAGCTTCCAGCATAAAACCTGCGGGCAACGGCGCAAATGGCACGGAAGCACTATGACTGGAAAATCGGACAGCCGCTTCCGGAAATTGGCAAGCATAGCCTTGCCAAGCATGCGGTATTTGGACGTTATGTCGATCGCTACATTCGTATTTTATCCTCGCATCCAGCGAAACGCGAACTTAATTTGACAATAATTGACGGGTTCTGTGGTGGTGGCAAATACACATGTGACGGCAAGGTCATTGACGGTTCCCCGCTTGTCTTACTCAATTCTGTTCGTGCAACTGAAGCAGGTATGGCGATCGAACGACAAAACGGTTTTGTTGTAAAATCTCATTTTTATTTTGTTGACAAGCAGAAGCAACACATTGATTTCCTCATGGCAGAATTGAATGGTTCCGCATTCAAGGCTGAAATTGGCAAGACAATTCAGCTTCGTGCTTCGCAATTTGAGAAAGAGGCTCCGAGCATCATTGAAGCCATTAAACGAAAGGGACCGAGCCATCGCGCTCTGTTTTTTCTCGACCAGTACGGCTGGAGCGATGTCTCGTTTGCCTCTATTCGAGGCATTTTCACTGATCTAAAGAACCCGGAAGTCATTTTGACGTTTTCCGTCGACTCGCTGATCGACTATTTTCGAATGGAAGTTCCGAATACACGAGGTGGCCGTGCAGCCGAAATCACGAATGAGTTTGCTGAATGCCTTGCTGCGATCAAAACGGAACAAGGTGCGAGATACGTCATTCAGAATTTCTTGTATAAGCACGTGACAACAAAAACAGGGGCGGAATTTTACACACCATTTTTTATCAGGTCAGCCGACAACCATCGCTCGTATTGGTTGCTTCATCTTTCAAAGCATGAACGAGCGCGTGATGAAATGGCGCGTCTTCATTGGGAAATGACAAACACGTTCGTCCACCATGGCGATGCCGGCTTCAACGCCCTTGGTTACAACCCGAATGTCGATCCTGACCAGGGGCGCCTCGAATTCGACTTTGGCTCGGATGCCCGAGTCGACTCTTTGAATGCCGCAATCGAGCAGCTTCCGCGATTCATTCGGGATGACGCGTCCGGCCAAGGGGCGCCAGTCACGATTGGCGAGCTATTTAAGGCTCGTTGCAATGAAACCCCACTGACCATGCCTCTCGTCGTGGAGGCCGTTGTCAAACTTCGTGACGATCTCCGCGAGGTTGAAATATTGACGCCCGAAGGCAAAGTTCGTCCTTCGGCCGTCAATTTGGATTGGCGCGACCAGGTGCGTCCGCGCGCGGAACGGACCTTCTTTCGGCTGCTTGGCGCTCCTGCGGCAAAAAACCGCTCTTAATCCCGCTTCCTCAGCGGCAGGCCGGCAGCAGCGCGGACTGCCGGGCGCCTACGTCAAGTCGTGAGGTGACGCAAATTTTTTGTTGGTCGCTCGCACAACCATGATCGCCTCAGCTTGAATAACCAGAATCGCGAGGTCCGCTTCCGAAAGCGCCGCACCCGCCGCCGTCAGTCGGTGCTGCAACCGGTTCAATGAAGTCGAAGGCTGTTCGCGCCGCCGACGCCAAGAAGATCGTTTGGCTCGTAGCGAGAACGGACGCGATCGGAATGAGCGTGGCGAAGGATAGAGCGTTTGCCCTTCAGGCAGTGCGCCGGGTTCACACGGAAAGATTCATTTCTACCGGGCTCCTGTCGGGGTGGCCCGGTTCGGTCATAGAACGTTCGGCGAAACCGGGCTGCAACTGAGCAGCGCCTGGTTCGAATGGCCGTTTGCTCGTAGCGGCATCGCGC
>JBFXJV010000301.1:0-4680 GCA_050174515.1 Methylocystis sp. | reverse complement strand
AGACTGCTCTGAATCCGGACAGCGTCAAGTCGCTTGCGACGATGCCGTCCCTTGACGAACTGCGCGGCAAGCTCGTGGGCCTCATCCAGGCGCCCGCGACCAAGATCGCTCAGCTCTCCACCGCGCCAGCCGCCAAGCTGGCGCGCGTGTTCGGGGCCTACGCCAAACGAGACGCGGCCTAAGAGGCCATCACGCAGAACCAAATTCAAAGGACGCAAATCATGGCAAATCTGGAAAAGATCGTCGAGGACCTCTCGGCGCTTACCGTTCTCGAGGCGGCTGAACTCGCCAAAATGCTCGAAGAGAAGTGGGGCGTCTCCGCGGCCGCCGCCGTCGCCGTCGCCGCCGCTCCTGGCGCGGGCGGGGGCGGCGCCGCTCCTGCCGCCGAGGAGAAGACCGAGTTCAACGTGATCCTGGCCGCAGCCGGCGAGAAGAAGATCGAGGTCATCAAGGAGGTCCGCGCGATCACCGGCCTCGGCCTGAAGGAAGCCAAGGACCTGGTCGAAGGCGCGCCCAAGCCGGTCAAGGAAGGCGCGAGCAAGGAAGAGGCCGAGAAGATCAAGGCCGCCCTCGAAAAGGCCGGCGCCAAGGTCGATCTCACGTAAGTCTTTCCGCCGCGCTTTTTTCGCGGCGCTGCGATCGCCGCAGCCCCGGCGCGCCGGGGCTGCGGCCAAATAACAAGAAGGCGTTCACGGACGCGGGAACCACGCCGCGATGAAGAACGCCTGACGGGCAAAGGACCTCTCGCAGCGGGACGGTCGGCCCCCATGAAGAAAGAGGCTCGAAAGGCGACATGGCTCAGACGTCGGCGAGAAAGTTCACCGGTCGCAAGCGCATCCGCAAATTCTTCGGACATATTCGCGAAGCCGCGGAAATGCCCAATCTGATCGAGGTCCAGAAGGCCTCCTACGATCAGTTCCTCCTTGTCGACGAGCCGAAGGGCGGCCGTCCTGACGAGGGGCTGCAGGCCGTCTTCAAGTCCGTCTTTCCGATCTCCGACTTTTCGCAGGTCTCCCTGCTCGAATTCGTGCGCTACGAATTCGAGCAGCCGAAATATGACGTCGACGAGTGCCGCCAGCGCGGCATGACCTACGCCGCGCCGCTCAAAGTGACTCTGCGGCTGATCGTGTTCGACGTCGATCCCGACACCCAGGCGAAGTCGGTCAAGGACATCAAGGAGCAGGACGTCTACATGGGCGACATGCCCTTCATGACGTCGAACGGCACCTTCATCGTCAACGGCACCGAACGCGTCATCGTCTCTCAGATGCATCGCTCGCCGGGCGTGTTCTTTGACCACGACAAGGGCAAGAGCCATTCCTCGGGCAAGTTGCTGTTCGCCGCCCGCATCATTCCCTATCGCGGCTCCTGGCTCGACATCGAATTCGACGCCAAGGACATTGTCTATGCGCGCATCGACCGTCGCCGCAAAATTCCGGTGACGTCGCTGCTGTTCGCGCTCGGTCTCGACGGCGAAGCGATTCTGTCGACCTTCTACAAGACGATCGCCTACACGCAGGACGGCGAGAACTGGCGCATGCCTTTCGACGCTGAACGCCTCAAGGGCGTGAAGGCGGCGGCCGACATGATCGACGCCGACACCGGACAGGTCATTCTCGAAGCCGGCAAGAAGCTCGCCGTGCGCGCTGCGCGACAGCTCGCTGAAAAAGGCGTGAAGGCGATCCGCGTCTCGCCAGAGGACCTCTACGGACAATATCTCGCGCAGGATCTCTTCGATCCTGAGACCGGCGAGATTTTCGCCGAAGCCGGCGACGAAATCACCGCCAAGACGCTGCCGTCGCTGATCGAAAAAGGCTTCGACGAACTGCCGGTGCTCGACATCGATCACATCAATGTCGGCCCCTACATCCGCAATACGCTCGCCGTCGACAAGAATTCGAACCGCGAGGAAGCGCTGTTCGACATTTATCGCGTCATGCGTCCGGGCGAACCGCCGACGATGGACACGGCCGAAGCCATGTTCCATTCGCTGTTCTTCGATGCTGAGCGTTATGATCTCTCGGCCGTCGGCCGCGTCAAGATGAACATGCGACTCGACCTCGACGCGCCGGATACGACGCGCACATTGCGTCGCGAAGACATCGTCGCGGTGGTGCGGGCGCTTGTCGATCTGCGCGACGGCCGCGGCGAGATCGACGACATCGACCATCTCGGCAACCGCCGCGTGCGCTCGGTCGGCGAACTGATGGAGAATCAGTATCGCCTCGGCCTGCTGCGCATGGAGCGCGCGATCAAGGAGCGCATGTCGTCGGTCGATATCGACACGGTGATGCCGCAGGACCTGATCAACGCCAAGCCGGCGGCGGCGGCGGTGCGCGAATTCTTCGGCTCGTCGCAGCTGTCGCAGTTCATGGACCAGACCAATCCGCTGTCGGAGATTACCCATAAGCGTCGTCTCTCGGCGCTTGGTCCGGGCGGACTTACCCGTGAACGGGCGGGCTTCGAGGTGCGCGACGTGCATCCGACGCATTACGGCCGCATCTGCCCGATCGAGACGCCGGAAGGTCCCAACATCGGGCTGATCAATTCGCTCGCGACCTTCGCGCGCGTCAATAAATACGGCTTCATCGAAGCGCCCTACCGCCGCGTGCGCGACGGCAAGGTGACGGGCGAAGTCGCCTATCTTTCGGCGATGGAAGAGGCGAAATATCACGTCGCCCAGGCGAACGCGCCTGTCGACAATGACGGCAATCTGACGGAAGACCTCGTGCTCTGCCGTCACGCCGGCGACGTGATGCTGGTGCCGCGCGAAAAAGTCGACGCGATGGACGTGTCGCCCAAGCAGCTCGTGTCGGTGGCCGCGGCGCTGATTCCCTTCCTCGAGAACGACGACGCCAACCGCGCGCTGATGGGCTCGAACATGCAGCGCCAGGCGGTGCCGCTGGTCAAGGCCGACGCCCCGCTCGTCGGCACCGGCATGGAGCCGGTCGTCGCCCGCGACTCGGGCGCCGCGATTTCGGCGCGCCGCTCCGGCGTGGTCGACCAGATCGACGCGACCCGTATCGTCGTCCGCGCGACCGAGGAACTCGATCCGGGCAAGCCCGGCGTCGACATCTATCGGCTGATGAAGTTCCAGCGCTCGAACCAGTCGACCTGCATCAATCAGAAGCCGCTCGTTCGCGTCGGCGATCTGGTGCAGAAGGGCGACATCATCGCCGACGGCCCCTCGACGGACCTTGGCGATCTGGCGCTCGGACGCAATGTGCTCGTCGCCTTCATGCCGTGGAACGGCTACAACTTCGAGGATTCGATCCTCCTCAACGAGCGCATCGTCAAGGACGACGTGTTCACCTCGATTCACATCGACGAATTCGAGGTGATGGCCCGCGACACCAAGCTCGGTCCGGAAGAGATCACCCGCGATATTCCCAACGTCTCGGAAGAGACGCTGAAGAATCTCGACGAGGCGGGCATCGTCTATATCGGCGCCGAGGTGCAGGCTGGCGACATTCTCGTCGGCAAGATCACGCCCAAGGGCGAAAGCCCGATGACGCCGGAAGAAAAGCTTCTGCGCGCCATCTTCGGCGAAAAGGCCTCCGACGTGCGCGACACGTCGCTGCGCGTGCCGCCGGGCGTTCAGGGCACGATTGTCGAAGTGCGCGTCTTCAACCGCCACGGCGTCGAGAAGGACGAGCGCGCCCAGGCGATCGAGCGCGAGGAGATCGAGCGTCTCGCCAAGGACCGCGACGACGAGCTCGCGATCCTCGACCGCAACGTCTATGCGCGCCTCGCCGAGACGCTGATTGGCAAGGCCGCGGTCGCCGGCCCGAAATCGTTCAAGAAGGGCGAGAAGCTGACCCAGATGATCCTCGACGAATATCCCCGCTCGCAGTGGTGGACCTTCGTCATCGAGGACGACGCGCTGATGGCGTCGATCGAAGCCGTGCGCAAGCAATATGACGAGTCGAAGAAGGGACTTGAAAACCGCTTCCTCGACAAGGTCGAGAAATTGCAGCGCGGCGACGAACTGCCGCCAGGCGTGATGAAGATGGTCAAGGTCTTCGTCGCGGTGAAGCGCAAGATTCAGCCCGGCGACAAGATGGCCGGCCGTCACGGCAACAAGGGCGTCGTCTCGCGCATCGTGCCGCAGGAGGACATGCCCTTCCTCGAGGACGGCACGCCTGTCGACATCGTGCTCAATCCGCTCGGCGTGCCGAGCCGCATGAACGTCGGACAGATTCTCGAGACTCACCTCGGCTGGGCCTGCGCCGGTCTCGGCAAACAGGTCGCCCAGGCGGTCGACGCTTATTATCGCAGCAAGGACGCCAAGCCGCTGCGCAAGACGCTGACCGAAATCTACGGCGACGACCGGGAACTCGCCGCGCTCGACGAGGCGAGCCTTATCGAAGTCGGCAAGGAATTGAAGCGCGGCGTGCCGATTGCGACGCCGGTCTTCGACGGCGCGCGCGAGAAGGACATCGTCGAGATGCTGGCGAAGGCAGGATTGTCCTCCTCCGGCCAAGTGACGCTTTTCGACGGACGCACCGGCGAGACCTTCGACCGCAAGGTGACGGTCGGCTACATCTATATGCTGAAGCTGCACCACCTCGTCGACGACAAGATTCACGCGCGCTCGATCGGCCCCTATTCGCTTGTCACCCAGCAGCCGCTGGGCGGCAAGGCGCAATTCGGCGGCCAGCGTTTCGGCGAAATGGAGGT
>JBFXJV010000300.1:0-4685 GCA_050174515.1 Methylocystis sp. | reverse complement strand
TTCTCTTGCGTCAATTTGCCCCCTATAAGGGCAAGCCGGTCGAGAGTGTGGGCGCAGGCCGACGCGCGACCGGCGTCTCGCCGCGCGCGCAAGGGCTTGCGTCTACGGCCGCTCAATGGGTTGAGCGGCGGCGGCTCCACGCATTTATGCTTGGCGTGGACGGACAGGGCAGCCGAAATCCTTCGATGAGGTTTGCAGCCTCGAGCTGACGGCGCCCAGCTCGGCTAGACCCGCGATTGCTTGCACTCCGCCGAAATTTTGACATTCGCGCCGTATCGCGTCGTGACGGGCGTATTTTCTCCGAGCGCCATTTGCTTAGTCAACTTGCATGCGTCCATGTCGGTCGCATCAAGCGTTTCCGTGTCGATGACCTGACCACCCAGCAAATAGGCAATGATCAACACCGTCTTCATTGTCCGGCCTCCTTTCCAGCCAAATGCCGATTGCTCATTTCTTCATAAGATAGCGGCTGCGCTGCAGCGCAGTATGGCTGTATTTTTTCTGATTTGTTGATCCCAGAAACCAAGAGACCGCGCTGCAGCCACATTTGTGACGCAATTCAAAGCTTTTCACATGATGTGTCTTTCATCGTTGAGAATAGGGCTGGGGTGCATTACTCGCCCGCTACTTCGATTCGACCGTCGCAATCGATGATCAATTGCGACCTCTTGATGCAGATCGGTCCGCAGCGAGGGACGCTTTGCGTCAGTAATTGCACGCAAAGGCGAAAAGCGGCCGGCGCCGCGATCTTTCGCGAAGCCGTGATCCATGAAAGTCAGGGCTCTCCCCGCGAATAGCCGCCAAGGTCTATAGCGCGCTACGAAAAAGTGGGAACCGGTTTTTCGAGCAATGCGCGCTCTAAAGCAGTAGAATTGTTTGCGTTATCTGCGTTCAGGCGAGTCAGCCTGAACGCAGCGTGATCCAGGCGCCGAACTAAGATTGGATCAGCCGCTCTGCGGCGAAGCCATTTCAGGACGATGGCGTTTGTGGCGGGGAAGAATTGGTTCCCGGCGCGTATTTGGCTATAGTCGGCGCCTCTGTTCGTGGATGGTCATCGCCTATGTTTCACATCACCCGTCCTGTCCTCGTGCTCATGGTCTCTGCAACGGCAGGCGTTTGCCTTGCCGGATGCGTCAGCACGCAGAGGTCGCCGACGATCAGCGCCTCCGCCGTCGCGCCGCCGCCTCCGCAAGAGCCTGGCGAGCAGGCGGGGCCGGTGGAAGCGGTCGCGATCCAGGGCGGCGATATTTACGCCGAGAGGAAGGACGCCGGTTTTAATGTTCCAGCGGTCAAGCCCGGCCAGGTCGATTCAGCGTTCCATCGCAGCAGCGTCGCCTATTCGACCAAGGAACCGGCGGGTACGATCGTCGTCGATCCGGCCAAACACTATCTCTATTATGTCGAGGAGGGCGGCCGCGCCACTCGCTACGGGATCGGAGTCGGGCGCGCAGGCTTCGCATGGGCAGGCGAAGCGACGATCAAGAGCAAGCAGGAATGGCCCGACTGGTATCCGCCGAAGGAAATGATCGAGCGCCGGCCGGACCTAAAGAAGCAACTGGTCGAGCTGCAGAGCGGGCTCGGGATGCATGGCGGTCCCCGCAATCCGCTAGGAGCCCGCGCGATGTATCTCTGGCAAGGGGATCGAGATACGCTCTTTCGAATCCACGGCACCAATGAGCCGTGGACAATCGGAAAAAGCCAATCGTCGGGCTGTATCCGGATGATCAATCAGGATGCAATGGATCTTTACATGAAGGCGGCTGTCGGAACCCGAGTTGTGGTGCTTCCCGCCAATGTCGCGCGTCGGTGAGCTTGCGATAAGGCTCGCGGCTCATGATCGCATGAGAACGTAAGCGCGTCGCCGTAACTGCAACGCGTCTATCTCGTGCAGCGTTCGGACAAAAATCTTGCGTCGATCGTGAAGCCGGCGCGCGCGCCCTTCGCCGTCATTCTCGCCTGCGCGTGATACCAGCTCTGGAAATCGCCGGTGAAGAGCAGGCTGGTGACTTCACGCGAATCCTTCTGACCACAGTCGAACGTCACGACGGTCTGATCCTTCGCCTGTGTGACTGCAGGCCTGACGCAATTTTCATCCCGAGCGCCGATGATACTGTCGCCGTCTTCAATGCAGACGTCGTTGGTCTGCATGCCAATCTCGGGCGAAATCGTCGTAATGCGCCATAGGCCGGGCCGGCGCTTTGGAAGTTCAGTGTCGGCGGCTGTTGCGGACGAAGCCGCGCCGGCAATGAGCGAAAGCGAGAAGACGAGCCCGAAGGGCGCGAGCTGCAAGAGTTTCATTGCAACACATTATCGAGAAACGCCGAGGCGATCCACGATTGCGCGTCGCGCAGATATCGGGTTGCCGATCCTTCCTGCTCCACTCTGGAGATTGTCCTGTTGCGTTCTTGTTACTGCTGAACATAGGTTGCGAGCGCTGATACGCGATCGGAGTTTGACTGATGAAATTATTGAATCGTGAGCGGATCAGTCGCCGCCGCGCTGGTTTCGCAAGCGTGATTCTTTTTGTCGCTGTGGCGGCGCCGGCGGTCGCCGCCGAACTGTCGCGCGCGCGGATCGAAAAGACGCTGGCCGAAGCGCACGGCGAGCCGATCACTCTGGCTGGTCTCGATCTCTCTGGCCTTGATCTTTCGGGCCTCGACTTGCACGGCGCGGATTTCTTCTCGGCGATTCTCGCAGGCGCGAAGCTTGCGAAATCCGATCTCTCCGGGGCGAATTTCACACGCGCTGATATGCAGAACGCAGACTTTTCGGGCGCCATGATGAAAGCCGCCACGCTCTATGCTGCGCTTCTTGACGGCGCGAATTTCTCCGGCGCCGATCTTTCCGATTCAAGAATCATCGGCGGCGGAAGGGGCGTCAATTTCAGCAACGCGAAGCTGATCGGCGCTGATCTCGGAGCCGACCCCGCCAATCAAGGCATGGTTCCTGTGCGCGCCGAACTGCCGGAGGCCAATTTCGACGGCGCGGACCTTACGCGCGCCAATCTCACGCATGCGATTCTCACGGGCGCAAGTTTCACCGGCGCGGTCGTGACCGGCGCCCGTTTCGACTATGCCGTGCTCGACGGCTCCAATCTCTCGCTCGGTCACTGACGCCCGCTGCGCCAATTGCCGATCGTTCCTGATCTTCGATAGAATATTTCGTCACGACGCGATGAGAGAGCTGGATTAAGAGCGCGCATCCCTCCAACCCGCGTCTTCACCATGAACCTCACTCGCCCTTGGTCTATTCTTGCATTGTCAGTGGCTCTGCTGGCGTTCTGGCCGATTGGTCTCGCCGCCTGCGCAGGCGATATCGAGCGCGGCCGTTATCTCGTTGAAGCGCTGACTGCTTGCGACAATTGTCATACGCCGCACGGCGCCGCGGGCTATGATTTCTCCAAGCGCCTTTCGGGCGGCGCGCGGACATTCTCTGACAAGACTTACGTCGTGCGCGGACCAAATATCTCGCCGGACGCTGAGACCGGCGTCGGCGCATGGTCTGATGAAGATTTACGCGCGGCGATCGTAGACGGCGCCGGACGAAACCATCGCCTCGCGCCCGTCATGCCGTCGGAATCGTACAAGGCGCTGACGGCGAGCGATCTCGACGCGATCATCGCCTTTTTGAGTTCAGTGGCGCCAGTCCGCGCGCCGCTCCCTTCGCCCCAGCAACGCAGCGGCGAATGGGCGCCTCATACGATGCCAGGAGCGACGACGACCTTCGACGAAAGTTCGCTCGCGGACAAAGGCGCGCGCGGCCTCTATGTCGCGTCGCTCGCCCGCTGCGTGTCATGCCATAGCGCTGAGATCGGCGGCGCGCCCGATTACCGCAATCATCTCGGCGCGGGCGGCAAAATATTTCGCAACGCCGCCGGCGTCGTCGTCGCCTCCAACATCACGTCACATCCGGCGAGGGGCGTCGGCGCGTGGTCGGATGACCAGCTGAAACGTGCAATCCCAAAAGGAATTTCGCGCGATGGATCGCCGCTCAGGCCGCCGATGTGGACGCTTGCCAGGGCGCATTTCTCGAAAATGTCGCCCGACGATCTCGATGCGCTCGTCGCCTGGATACGGACCATTCCGCCGAAGAAATGAACTAACGCGATTTTGACGCCGCGTCGCGGATCGCTTTGGCGAGTTCGCCTTCGAACAGCATCGCCGAGCCGTAATGCGTCTCGATGTCGAAAGGCCGCTTCTGATTCATGTCGAGCGAAGCGCTGTGCATGGCGATCAATCGGCCATCTTCCGTAAAGAGTCCCGAACCTGAACCGCCATAGCCGTCGTTGCAGTCGTGACGTGCGCGGCGAATGCGGCCTTCAGTCGGCTCGTCGATGCGATAGACGTCGCATGATTCGATGGTTGCGCCGAGTCGCGTATTGGAATGTCCGGCCGGCGATACCATCGCCACCTTAAAGCGCGCGCCGGTGGCGATGTCGCTCACGTCAGGCGCGGGCTGAGGTTTCACGCTTTCGGGGGTAGGCTGCAGCAGACGCAGCAGCGCCCAATCGTCAGTGATATGCAAGCCCTTCGATTCGATCGAAGCGCCGATGCGCAAGCTGTCCTCATCGAAATAATAATCGCCGCCAGCGATCCTGAAGAAGCAATTCGTTACCGGATGCGTCGGGACGAGGCGCCGATCGACGAAATTATGCGCATTCATCACGACGAGATCATGCGAGGCGA
>JBFXJV010000299.1:0-4689 GCA_050174515.1 Methylocystis sp. | reverse complement strand
TGGTTCGAAGGCAATTTCGCCGATTACGAGGAAGACAAGAAGCGGCGGCTGGGGCTCGATTCCATCATTCCGCATCGGCTGAAGTATAAGAAGTTTACGCGGTGATCTCTCGCCCCCGCGTCCTGGCCGGGCTTGTCCCGGCCATCCACGAACCGAATCGCCATCCATCTCTCGGCAACAGCTTTCAATAGCTTCAACTGGGCGCAATCGCCCGCACGCCTCTCATCGCCGCGGCTGCAGCGAGGCGCGTATCGAAGGTCGCCAACGAAAAGCTCCGGTTCGAGGCGAGCGCGAGATGCAGCGCGTCAGGCGCTGCGAGCTTTGTCGCGAAATCGCGAACAAACTCTCCACTAAAATCATGTCCCGCGCTTCAACCTCGATGGGTTGCGTCATCTCTAACGCCCAGGCGTCAAAATCAACGAGCGCTTCGCGCGCGGCCGCGTCGCTCATCGCCTTGACGCGAACCTGTCGCGAAACGACCGCGGCGATTCAACGCGCGAAATTGCTAACAAAAAGCGCGCCGGGGTCGGAGTCGATCCGCGCATCAATCTTGTTCGAATGGGCGTCAACAGCGAAAAGGGAGACGAGGACGTTGGCGTCGAGGTAAAAGCTCACTCCTCTTCGTCCCGCATCCTGCGGATGAGAGCGACTGCGTCCTCGCCGAGCGGCAGACGCGCGTCGCGGCGCTTGCGCAGCCATTGGAGGTCGGCTTTCGTCATGCGCTTGGGCGCCTCGTCGGGTTTACTCGGACGCAGTTCGAAGATGGGCTTGCCATGACGGGTGATGGTTACCGTCTCGCCCGCCAACGCCTCGCCGATCAGCCGGGACAATTGTTCTTTCGCCTTGGCGATGGGGTAGGACGACATGGCCACTTCGAAAATGGTCCTCTTTTTAAAAAAAGAGACACTATTATCTGCGGCGCAAAACGCTATGGCCCCACCAATTCGACTTCCGGAAAATAAGTTCGGTAACGCCCCAAATCCCGAGTCAGAATCGGCGCGCCGAGCACGCTCGCATGCGCGCCAATGAAGAAATCTGGCAGCGCGCTGCTTCGTGCGCCGCCCCGTCGCCGATAGTCGCGAAACGCTCGACCAGCGCGAAAGCCGGCTGTCCTCGGCAAATCCAGAAACAGCAGATCGAAGCGCGTGATTTCGGCGTCGCAGGCGGCCTCGGTGGAAAAGCCGAGCGAAAATTCCGAATAGATGATCGCGTTGATCGCCAGCGGGCCGCGCAACATTGCATCCGCCAGGGCGTTGATCGAGCGCTCCGCCCAGATCGCATCGCCGCTCGCAATATCGATCAGAATATTGGTGTCGACGAGGATCACTCCTCGCCTCGCGTGAGCTTCATTACTTCTTCAGTTGAGAAGCCCTTGAACGGCCTGCGACGCGCCATTGCTGTCAGCGTGCGGCGAAAGTCGCTTCGCTCTCGCGAGTCGGCTTCACGCTCCACCACGACCCCGCCTTCCGGGCGCGCGCGCACGCTCACCCTGTCGCCCGGCCGAATGCCGGCCGCTTCACGCACAGCCTTTGGCAAGGTGACCTGGCCTTTAACGGTGACTTTCGTGCTCATGCTCATCAATGGTAATACCTGACGCCAAAAAGTAATACCTGCTCGTGAAAGCGTCAATCTCATCGGTCAATCTGGCGTCCGTCCAAACGCCTTTCGCAATTCAACCTTCGCCAGCTCCAGAACCTTGCGGCGCTCTTCGGACAAATCCTTGCCGGCCCTGTTGATATAAAAGGTCAGCATCGACATCGCGGAGCGGAACGGCGACGATTTGCGCCGCTCGCTTTGCTCGGCCGACCGCTTAAGCGAGCGCGCGATCTTGGCCGGATCATCCCAGGTGAAGACGCCGGATTCGAGATCGAGCGCGTTGCTATGGCGCGTGACGTCGCCCGACCAGTATTCGGTCGTGGCCTTTGCGCCATCTGCCGCTTCGCGGGTCTTCGATCGCCTTCGCGCCATCGCCTGTCTCGCGCTGAGCACAGGCGGGCAGCTAGTCGATCGCCCCAGGAAATCAATGCCGCCATGCGCGACCGCCACGATTTCGCCATATGCGCATGGCGCAGTTCACGGCTGGGTCGTGGGCGGTCAACGAGGGGATTTTGGGATGCGATTGTTCCGACGGGCCGCCGCCCTTGCCGCTTTCGGCGCCCTGTCGCTCGCGGGCTGCGCGCCGCAGGAGTCGCCCATCGCTTCGGCGCCCGCCGCCTATGACGAGAACGCAGAAGCCAAGGCGCTCACCGGGCAGGATGCGCTCCACGCCCGCATCGCCCATTACGCCCGCATCTACGACATTCCGGAATCGCTCATTCACCGCTCGATCCGCCGCGAGAGCAATTACAATCCCAGAGCCCGGCACGGACCCTATTGGGGGCTGATGCAAATCCGTCACGACACGGCCCGGCACATGGGCTATGACGGCCCGGCGACCGGGCTCCTCGACGCCGACACCAATCTGGCCTTCGCGGTGCCCTATCTCGCCAACGCCTATAAGGTCAGCGGCGGCAATGAAGCGCGGGCGATCAGGCTCTATGCCGGCGGCTATTACTATGAAGCCAAGCGCAAGCACATGCTCGACCAGCTTGTGACCTCAGCCTCGAAATAACTTTCACAAAGCTACTGGTTCTTGGGCACGAAGGTGCTACGCACCCGGCCGCCCTGCGCCGCGCCGCCCTGCACGGTCGCCATCCCGGTCGCGACGTCATAGATAAGCCTGTCGCCCTTCACGATATTCGCGCCCTGGGTGAGCGTGACGTTGCCATTGAGATAGACCTTGTTTTCAGCCTTATCATAGCTGCCGCGCTCGCCTGTGCCGATCTGATCTTTCGAGACGAGCGTCACCGGCCCTTCGACGTCGATGTGCTTGACCCGATCATTGGTCGTCTCGGCGGGCTGGCCGGCGCCCTTTCCCTCGAGAAAAATGATGAGGCGCGAGGCTTTGAGCGTCGAAGGCCCCTGCGTGACGATAACGCTGCCGGAATAGATGAGCTTCCGCTCCTTCTCGAAATAATCGAGCTTGCCGGCGTCGATATTGAGCGGGTCCTTGGCCGAGGCGCCCGGCAGAATGCCGCCGGAGCGGCCGGCGGCGAAGGCGGGCGCCGCGGCGACGAACGCAGCGAAAAGAAGAACGACGGAATGGCGGCGCATCAGTCCTTGTTCGCAGCGCCCGAAGATTGCGCGGGCGCGTCGCCCTCGCCGTATAGCACCGAATGGACGCCGCCGGCGAAGCTGGCGCGCCGCTCCTTTTGCGAAAATTCGACCGAATGCGCGGTCACCTCGCCGCCATCGATCTTCAACAGCACCGGCTTGTTGGAGGTCATCATGCTGGCTTTCAAATCCATCACCGCTGATTCGAGCTGCATGTCAAAATTCTTGTCGTCACGGATATTGACGCCGCCGGTCATGTCGGCGCGATCGGCGTTCCTGTTGTAGACGCCTTTCTCCGCCGACATGACAATTGAATTGTCCTTGGTGTTTTCAACCCGAACCTCAAGCTGTTCGAGTTCGAAGAGGTCCGGCTTCGCAAGATCCTGAACGCCCACGACCGCGCGCACCTCATACGGGCGCCCGTCCTTGCGATAGCCGACCAGTTTGGGGCTTTCGATGACGATGCGGGAACCCTTGAGCGCGACGCGCGCCAGGCTCAGATCGGCCGGCAGGAAGCGCAGCGAGCTGATCAGCAGGCCGAGGCCGACGATTCCGACGACGCCGCCCGCCCCCCAAAGAATCCAGCGCCGCAGGAGCGTGACCCGCGACGTATGGCGCAGCGCCTCCGGAAAGGCGCTCTGGCGCGGCAAAACAAGCGCGCCAAGGCGATCGCGAGCGCTGGGCGTCGGGAGTACGTCGGTCATGCTGAAATCATGAGGCACGCAGGTGGCGAATTCGAGGCGAAGCCAAAGCCTTATTCGTGAGAAAAAATATCGGTGTCGGGCCAGCCGGCGAGGTCGAGCCGGGCGCGCGCGGGCAGAAAGTCGAAACAGGCCTGCGCCAGCTCGGCGCGGCCTTCGCGGGCGAGCATAACGTCAAGCCTGTCCTTGAGCTGATGCAGATAGAGAACGTCTGACGCCGCATAGGCCTGCTGCGCGTCGGAAAGCGCCGGCGCGCCCCAGTCGGACGACTGCTGTTGCTTCGAAATCTCGACGCCCAGAAGCTCGCGCACGAGGTCCTTGAGCCCGTGCCGGTCCGTATAGGTTCGGGTGAGTTTTGACGCGATTTTGGTGCAATAGACCGGCGCAGGAACGAAGCCGAAGGTCTTGGCCAAAATGCCGATGTCGAAGCGGGCGAAATGGAAGAGCTTGAGAACCGCCGGATCGGCGAGCAGGCGCTCCAGATTGGGCGCCCGCGTCTGGCCACGCGCGATCTGGACAAGCTCGGCGTTCCCGTCGCCGAAGGAGAGTTGCGCCAAGCACAGCCGGTCGCGGTGCGGATTGAGTCCCAGCGTCTCGGTGTCGATCGCGACAATGGGGCCGGCGCCGATCCCCTCGGGGAGATCGCCCTGGTGCAGGCGGATGGTCATGCGGCTCGAATCATTCGATGTGGACTAAAAAGCCTATCGCAGAATGCGCAGGGCTTGTCGAAGCGGGTCGCGCGTATTTTCATCTGATCGACACGCAACGATCAATTTATGGCGCGGCGATTATCCGCCTATTAGAGCCGCGATCAGATATCGAAGTCTTCCTTCTT
>JBFXJV010000298.1:0-4727 GCA_050174515.1 Methylocystis sp. | reverse complement strand
GACGCGCTCGCCGCCAATGTCACCTCATGCGTGGCGCTGTTTCCGGCTCAGGTCGCTACCGGCTGGACCGGCCGCAAGCTCGCGACGGGCGCCAATGGTCTGTCGCTGCGCGCGCTGTTCGCAATCAGCGTCGTCGGCGGCGCCGTCGGCGCGGCGGTATTGCTGGCCACGCCGCGCGGGCTTTTCGCGCAGCTCGTGCCATGGCTCGTGCTCTTTGCGACCGTGGTTTTCGCCTGGGGCAGCTTCTTCCGCAAGCCGGGCGAGACGCAGACTCATCTCAGCGCGCCGGGCGCGGCGCTCGCGCAACTTCTCATCTCGATCTACGGCGGCTATTTCGGCGGCGGCATCGGCTTTCTAATGGTCGCGGCGCTGACCATGGCGGGGCAGGGCGTGCGCATCGCCAGCGCGACGAAAAATGTTCTGGCGGGCGTGATGAACGCCTCCGCCGTCGCCATTTTTCTGTTCTCGCCGGATTTGCATTGGCCGCAGGCGCTGGTGACGAGCGCCGGCGCAACGATCGGCGGGATCGCGGGCGGGCGCCTCATCCACCACATCGATGAAAGGCTGCTGCGCATCTTCATCATCGTGATCGGCGCGGCGCTGACCGTCGGCCTCTTCCTCAGAGCGCCCTGACTCTCGCCTTTCAGCGCGTCGCCGCGCCGGCGCCCGACATCGCCTTCTCAATCTCGGGAAGGAGTGTCGTCGCGACGGCGGAAGGCGTTAAGGGCCCGACGAATTTATAGGCGATGGTTCCGTCGCCCTTGATCACGAAGGTTTCAGGCACGCCATAGACGCCGAAGTCGATCGCCGTGCGCCCTGCCGGGTCGACGCCGACGCGCGCGAAAGGATTGCCGCCCTCTTCGAGGAAGCTCAACGCCTTCGCCGCCTCGTCCTTGTAGGACAGCCCGTAGAGTTCGACGCCCTTCGCCTTGAGCGCCTCATTGGCTGCGATCGCCATCAGCACGGCATGTTCCTGCCGGCAGGGTCCGCACCAGCTCGCGAAGACATTGACGAGGCTGACATGGCCTTTGCGCAAGTCTTCGGTCGAAAGACCGGGAACGCCGGCAAGCCCTTCCAGCGCCGGCAGATCGAAGGCGGGCGCCGGCTTGCCGATCAGCGCGGAAGGAATGCGCGAGGCGTCGCCGGCAAAGAGCCGCACGAGGAAGACGAGCGCCAGCAGCGCGAAGAGCGCCAGCGGCAGAAAGCGTAGCGCCGATCGCGGCGCGACGGCGTCGCTCACGCGCCGTCCCCCTGATCGCGCGCGCCTGCGGCGCCGAAACGCGCCAGCGCCGCGCGCAGGCGGCGATAGTCGAGGACGATGCGCAAGGTCACGACGCCGAGCGTGACGATCGTCACCCCATAGGCCGCAACGATATAAGACCAGTGATCGCTCACTGAGCGGCCTCCCAGCTTTCGGCGCCGGCCGCTTCGCCGGAGCGGACCGCCTGCATCGAAAGCCGCGCGAGGCGACGCCGCAGGATTTCATTGCGGATCGCCATCACATGCAGCGTCAAAAACAAGAAAGTCGCGGCGAGCGCCATGACGATCAGCGGCCACAGCATCGAGCCCGAGATTGCAGGTCCGTCGATGCGAAACACCGAGGCCGGCTGATGCAGCGTGTTCCACCAGTCGACCGAATATTTGATGATTGGAATGTCGATCGCGCCGACGATCGTCATGATGGCGGCGATGCGCGCGCCGCGCGGCGTGTCGTCCATCGTCTGCCTGACGGCGATGAGGCCGAGGTAGAGAAGAAAAAGTACGAGCATGGAGGTGAGGCGCGCGTCCCACACCCAGAACGTTCCCCACATCGGCTTGCCCCACAGCGAGCCGGTGACAAGGCAGATGAAGGTGAAGGCGGCGCCGAGGGTCGCCGCGGTCTTCTGCGCCGCGTCGGCGAGCGGATGGCGCCAGACCAGAACGCCGAGCGACGCCGAGGTCATCACCACATAAGCGAAGATCGCGAGCCAGGCGGACGGCACATGGATGTACATGATCCGGACCGTTTCGCCCTGCTGATAATCGGGCGGCGCGGTGAAGGCGCCATAGAGCCCGATCGCCAGCAGAAGCAGCGTGGCGCCGGAGAGCCACGGCAGCGCGCCTTCCGCAAACCGCAGAAAGCGCGCTGGATTAGCGTAAGTCGTAAGAAAGCTCATCAGCGGCCGGAGACTCCCGCCGACTGCCTAAGCCTCGCGGCCCGCCGCGTCAATTCGCGGCTTTGGCCGGCGGCTTGGTCGTGTCCTTGGCGACTTCCTTGGTCTGCTCGGCGAGGATTTGCGCCTTTGTTTTGCCGTGCAGAAGCTGGACTGCCGCGATGAGCTGCTTGTCCTTGGCCTCGTCCGGCGGGACATAGGCCTGCGAGCCGGTCTTCTCGTCATCGCCGTTCTTGAGATGGCCTTTGAGCGAAGCTTCGCCCTTGGTGTCGTCCTTGCCTTTGAGTTCGTCCGGCACGTCCTGCAGGATGACCATGTCCGGATCGATGCCCTTGGCCTGAATCGAGCGGCCCGACGGCGTGTAATAGCGCGCCGTCGTCAAGCGCAGCGCGCCGGCGCTGCCGCCAAGCGGGATAATGGTCTGCACCGAGCCCTTGCCGAAGGACCGCGTGCCGATCAGCGTCGCGCGCTTATGGTCCTGCAGAGCGCCGGCGACGATTTCCGACGCCGACGCCGAACCGCCGTTGATCAAAACGACGACCGGCTTGCCTTTGGAAAGATCGCCGGAGCCGCGCGCGTTATAGCGCTGGGTTTCGTCGGCGTTGCGGCCGCGGGTCGAAACGATTTCGCCCTTGTCGATGAACGAGTTGACGACCTGGATCGACTGATCGAGCAGGCCGCCCGGATTGTTGCGCAGATCGACGATATAGCCCTTGAACTTGTCCGCCGGAATGTCCTGCTGCGCCTTGGCCATGGCGTTGCGCAGGCCTTCCGCGGTCTCCTCGTTGAACTGCGAGATGCGGATATAGGCGACGTCGTCGCCCTGTTTGCGCGTGCGCACGGACTTGATGTGGATCTCGGCGCGGACCAGCTTGACCTCGATCTTGTCTTTGTTCTTGCCGCGGAAGATCGTCAGCTTGACCGGTGTGTTGATCGCGCCGCGCATCTTGTCGACGGCCTGATTGAGGGTCAAGCCCTGTACGGTCTCGTCGTCGATTGCGCCGATGAGATCGCCGGACAGGATGCCGGCGCGCGAAGCCGGCGTGTCGTCGATCGGCGCGACCACCTTGACCAGCCCGTCTTCCTGGGTGACCTCGATGCCGAGACCGCCGAACTTGCCCTCGGTCTGGGTGCGCATGTCCCTGAACGCCTTGGCGTCAAGATAGCTGGAATGCGGGTCGAGCGACGTCAGCATGCCATTGATGGCGTTCTCGACGAGCTTCTGCTCGTCGGGCTTCTCGACATAGTCGGCGCGCACCTTGTCGAAGACGTCGCCGAAAAGGCTCAGGTTCTTGTAGGTGTCGGCGGAAGCCGCCAGAGCCGGGCCGCCGATCAGGGCGCGCGCCTGCTGGCCGAGCGTCGCGCATCCCGCTCCAACAGCGATTCCCGTAGCGATAAGGACTGTTTTGCGAATCATCCGCCGACCTTCCGACTGTCTGACTTCGCCCACCATGGGCTCGAGTCGATTGACGCTCCGTCCTTGCGGAACTCAACATAGAGAATGGGTTGTTTCGCGCCAATTGCGATGGTCGCCGCGGTTTGCGCGGCTCCGTCTCCCATGCTGGCCACCGGCTCACCCGCGAGAACAAATTGTCCCACGTTCACATTGGTGCGACTCATGCCGGCCAGAACCACATAATAGCCGCCGCCGGCGTTGATGATCAAGAGTTGCCCATAACTTCGATAAGGCCCTGAAAAGGCTATCCATCCATCACAAGGGGCGATCACCACGCCATGTTCCCGCGCAGCGATCGACAGGCCCTTCTCCTTGCCTCCAAAGCCGTCCGGCGCTCCGAAGCGGCGAACGATCTGCCCCGAAGCGGGTGCCGGCAACCGGCCCTTGAGATCGACGAAAGCGACCGCCGGGGCCAAGCGGGCAGGGTCCTTGAACGGCTCGGACAGCGCCTTGAGCCTCTCTCGCTCGGAGAGCTTCGCCTGAGCCTTGAGCCGCGCTTCGTCGGCCTTGCGCGCCTCTTCGGCCGCGCGCTGCGCCGCAGCGCTTTCCGCCTCCATGCGCGCGATGAGGTCCTTGAGGCTCGTCGCGCGCTGCGCCAGCGCGCGCGCTCGCTTCGTCTCCGCCTGCAAGGCGCTCTGCGACGTCGAAATCGCCTCCTGGCGTTCGGCGATCATCGGCTCGAGCCGTTCGCGCTGCGTCTTCAGACTCGCGCGCTGTTCGCTGAGCAGATTTTGTTCACGCCGGACGCCGTCGCGCGTCTGTTCCAGTTCGGTCAAATCGCGCTGAAGCTGCCGCGCCTCGGCGCGCATCTGCGGCAGCACGGCGCCAAGCGCGAGCGACGCGCGTACGGCTTCGAGAATCTCACGCGGGCGCGCCATCAGCGCCGGCGGCGGCCGGCGGCCCATTCGCTGCAGGACGGTTAGAATTTCGATGATCAGCGCCCGCCGGCCTTCGAGCGAGGACACGATCTTGCGCTCGTTCTCGGTGAGCGTCGCCAACCGCTCCTCGATCTCGACGGCGCGCGTTTCCGTTTCCTGCAGCCGCAGCGTCGCTTCGATGAGCGCGCCGTTCAGCCGCTCGCGGGCGGCGGCGTGATCGATCAGCTGTTCTTCGAGCTG
>JBFXJV010000297.1:0-4742 GCA_050174515.1 Methylocystis sp. | reverse complement strand
GTTGATCAATCAGGCGCGCAACCTCGCCAGTCTGCCCTATTCGTCGCTGCAGACCGTCCAGCAATCGATCGCGCAGACCCAGCAGCTCCTGCATCAGGCCCAGCGCATCGCCTATGACGTCCAGCAGATCGACCAAGCCTTTTCCTCGCAATATGGCGCGGCGAGTGCGTCGGCGAGCAGCGCATCGCTGATCGATGGCGCCCGGCAGCGCTGGCAGAATTCTCTCGCGGGATTCCAGGACGCGCTGCGGGTTCAGGCCGGCATCGTGCAGAGCGTCGAGACCGCCCGCTCGGAAGCAAGCGCGCTCATTTCTTCGAGCCAATCGGCCGTCGGCGCCCTACAGGCGTCGCAGGCCGGCAATCAGCTCCTCGCGCTGCAGAGCAAACAGCTTGCCGATGTAACGGCGCTGCTCGCGTCGCAAGGCCGCGCCCAGTCACTGGAAATGGCGCGCAGCGCGCAAGCGCAGGAGCAGGCGCGCGAACAGATGCGCCGCTTCATCGCGCCCGGCCAGGCCTATCAGCCCGGCAATGTCTCCATGTTCCACTGATCGAGGCGCGCCAAGATGAAAATCGAAGATTGGATCGCTCCCGAGGATATCGGCTTCATCGCGCTCGGCGTCGTGATCGGCGCCATCGCTCTTCTTGGCGTCGAGGCGGCCTGCGACGCCGACGTGGCGGCGAGAGCGCAATCCTCGTCTGCTTTACCCACGGGCGCGCCGGTAAAAGCGCCTCGGATCGACGAAGAGCTGCTACGCTGCGGCACGCTCCCGATCGAACAGGCAGACGATCCCAAATGCCGCGCGCTTTGGGCCGAGCAGCGGCGGAAATTCTTCGGGCCGTCGGCGGAGCCTGTCGATGACGCGCCAAAGCCGCTCGACATGTTCCCTTCAGCGCCGCGCGCGCTCGAAAAACCCGCGACGACTGCGCCCAAATCTTCGCCGGCTCCAAAGTCTTCGCCAGCTCAAAAGAGCGAGTGACGTCACATGGGCGGAACCGGCGTCATCGATCGCTTTCTCGAGGTCTTCACCTCCTATATCGACTCCGGCTTCGGCCTGCTCGGCGGGGAAGTCGGCTTTCTCGCGTCGACGCTGGTCGTCATCGACATCGTTCTTGCCGCGCTGTTCTGGAGCCTGGCGCCGGACGAGGACATCATCGCCCGCCTCGTCAAGAAGACGCTCTTCGTCGGCGTCTTCGCCTGGCTCATCGGCAACTGGAACCATCTCGCTCGCATCGTCTTCGAGAGCTTTTCCGGCCTTGGCCTCAAAGCCGCCGGAAGCAATCTGGCTGCAGCCGATTTTCTGCGCCCCGGCCGCGTCGCGCAGGTCGGGATCGACGCCGGCCGGCCGATCCTCGAGGCGATCTCCGGTCTGATGGGCTATGTTTCCTTCTTTGAAAACTTCATTCAGATCGCGGTCCTGCTCTTCGCTTGGCTGATCGTTCTCCTCAGTTTCTTCATCCTGGCGATCCAGCTTTTCGTCACGCTGATCGAGTTCAAGCTGACGATGCTCGCCGGCTTCGTGCTCATCCCTTTCGGCCTCTTCGGCAAGACCGCCTTCCTCGCCGAACGCGTGCTCGGCAATGTCGTCTCCTCTGGCGTCAAAGTGCTCGTTCTTGCCGTCATCATCGGCATCGGCTCGACGCTATTTGCGCAATTCACGATAGGGAACGGCGGCGCGCAGCCGACGATCGACGACGCAATGTCATTGGTGCTCGCGGCGCTGACGCTTCTCGGCCTCGGCGTCTTCGGTCCCGGGGTCGCCAATGGCATCGTCTCGGGCGGCCCGCAGCTTGGCGCCGGCGCTGTCGTTGGAACCGGTCTCATTGTCGCCGGCGGAGCCGCCGCTGGCTATGGCGCGGCGCGTTACGCAGGCGGCGCCCTCGCTTCTCTTGGCGGCAATCGTGACACCGCCGCCGCGACGACGATTCCGCCAGGAAGCGGACCAGGCGCGCCGAGCGCGCCTTCTTCTCCTAGCGCGCCGCCTTCTGGACCGAATGGCGGGCCGGGAAGAGGAACAGGCGCGGCGCGCGGGCAGTCCTCTTCTGCTTCAACGGTCAGCGCGGCGTCAGCCTGGACCGGCAGCCCCGATCCTTCGGTGACGTCAAATGGCTCTGCGCCTCTCGCCAGCGGCGAGCCAGCCTGGGCGAAGCGCCTGAAGCGCGCGCAGACCGTCAGCCACGGCCTCTCTCTCGCCGCTCATTCCATCCGCGCCGGCGACGCCCATGGCGCCGGCGCTTCCATCAACCTCTCTGAGGCGCGCTGATGTTCAAACGCTCTTCCATTCGCTATGGGCGAACGCCCGAACCCGAAACGCCTTACCAAAAAGCCGCGCAAGCCTGGGACGAACGCATCGGCTCGGCGCGCGTGCAGGCAAAGAACTGGCGGCTTATCGCCTTTGGCAATCTCTTTCTCGCTGGCGGCCTCGCCGCGGCGGTGGTCTGGCAAGGCGCGCGCGGCTCCATCGTTCCCTGGGTGGTGCAGATCGACAAACTCGGCGAAGCGCAAGCGATCGCGCCGGCCGTTGCCGACTACAGGCCGACGGATCCGCAGATCGCCTGGCATCTCGCGCGCTTCGTCGAGAATGTCCGCGCCATCCCGGCCGATCCGATCATCGTGCGGCAGAATTGGCTGAAGGCCTATGATTTTGTGACCGACAAGGGCGCGGTCGCCTTGAACGACTATGCCCGCGCCAACGACCCCTTCGCCAGGATCGGACAAATCCAGATCGCCATCGAGGTCGCCAGCGTCATTCGCGCCTCGGACGATTCCTTCCGAGTCGCCTGGACCGAGCGCCGTTACGAAAACGCCAGCCTTGCCGCGACCGAACGCTGGACCGCCATCCTCAGCATCGTCGTTCAGCCGCCGCGCGACGCCGAACGCCTGCGCAAGAATCCGCTCGGCGTCTTCATCCACGCCGTCAACTGGTCGAAGGAACTCGGACAATGACGCTGAGATCGTTTCGCGTATCGATCGTTCTGCTGATCGGTTCCACGGCGCTGACCGGTTGCTTGAGCTTTAAGCCGCCGGAGATCGCCTATGACGATCTTCCCGTCCCCGCCACATTGCAGATCGAACCGCCAGGCCCGGTCAAAATCGTCGAAGTCCCCAAACTTCTGCCGCTGCCGGGCCAGCTTAAATCCCTCGCGCAGGGCAGGGGCGAGCGTCCCGAGCCGAGCGATCCGAAGGTGCGAGTCGAACAGGCCAACGCCGCCGCGCGGATCCAACCGAGGCGCGCCGGCTATATCAACGCCGTCCAGATCTATCCCTTTTCCGACGGCGCGCTCTATCAGGTCTACGCCTCCCCCGGCGAGATCACCGACATCGCCTTGCAGGACGGCGAACAGCTTGTCGGCTCCGGTCCCGTCGCCGCCGGCGACACCGTGCGCTGGATCATTGGCGATACGGAAAGCGGCGCGGGGAACGCCCGAAAAACCCACATCATGGTCAAGCCGACGCGCGCCGATCTGATGACCAATCTCGTCATCAATACCGACCGGCGCACCTATCATCTCGAACTGCGCTCGACCGAGAAGACCTATATGGCCTCCGTGTCCTGGCGCTATCCGCAGGACGAACTCATCGCGCTACGCCGGCAGAATGTCCTCGCCGAGGCTGCCGCGCCCATCGACGTCGGTCTCGATCTCTCAAGACTCAATTTTCGTTACACGATCGAGGGCGACGCCGCGCCCTGGCGCCCGCTGCGCGCCTTCGACGACGGCCGAAAAGTCTATGTCGAATTTCCGCGCGGTATCTCCCAGGGCGAAATGCCGCCGCTCTTTATCATCGGCGCCGCCGGCGACAGCCAGCTCGTCAATTATCGCGTCCGCGGCAATCATATGATCGTCGATCGGCTCTTCGCCGCCGCCGAACTGCGCTTTGGCGCTGACTCGCAGCAAGTCGTTCGCATCGTGCGCAGCGACGGGAGGCCGGCGATATGAGTGCGCCGGAGAACGAGAAGAAGCTTGCCGAAGAACTGCGGCTTCGTCCCGAACGCCCGCCCGTCACACGCCTCTCCCGACGCGTGCTGATCGCGCTTTCCGGCGTCTCCGCCGCCGCCATTCTAGGGCTCACTGTCTTCGCCCTGCAGCAGCGCGGGCGCTCTGGCCCCGCGCCCGAACTCTACAATACGGAAGCGAAGACGACCGCCGATGGCCTCGCGGCGCTGCCGCCGGACTATACGGCCCTTCCCAAAAATGTGCCGAAACTCGGCCCGCCCTTGCCCGGCGATCTCGGCCGGCCGATCCTTGCCGCGCAGGGGCAATTGCCGCAAACAACCGTCGATCCAGAACAACAACGCATCGGTCAGGAACGCGAGGCGGCGCGCACCGCAAAACTCTTCGCATCGACGAATGTGCATGAGCGTCCGGCAGCTGTCCCGCTTGCTCCTGCATCGCCTAACGCGTCCAGATCGCCGGGCGTCGAATTCGGCGAGGGGCCGCCGATCGACCCAAACGCCATTCAAAATATGCAAGATCGCAAACTCGCCTTCATCAATGCGAGCGTCGATCGCCGCATGGTGAGCTCCGATCGTCTAGCGCAGCCAGCGTCGCGCTATGTCTTGCAGGCCGGCGCCGTCATTCCCGCGGCCCTCGTCACCGGCATTCGTTCCGATCTTCCCGGCCAGATCACCGCGCAGGTCACCGAAATCATCTATGACAGCCCGACCGGCCGCTTCCTTCTGATCCCCCAGGGCACGAAGCTCGTCGGCGTCTATGACTCCCAGATCGCCTGCGGCCAGACGCGCG
>JBFXJV010000296.1:0-4743 GCA_050174515.1 Methylocystis sp. | reverse complement strand
GATCGCGGTGACGACGATGCTGGGCCTCGCCGGCATGATCGTCGCGCTCGACGCTTTCGGTCCGGTCACCGACAATGCCGGCGGCATCGCCGAAATGTCGGGCCTGCCCAAGGAAGTGCGTCGCAACACCGACGCGCTCGACGCCGTCGGCAACACCACCAAGGCGGTGACCAAGGGCTACGCGATCGGCTCGGCGGGCCTCGGCGCGCTGGTGCTCTTTGCCGCCTACACCAACGATCTGAAACATTTCATCGAGGCGGGCGTGCCCTTCTTCAAGGGCATCGACAAGGTCGATTTCGACCTGTCGAACCCATACGTCGTGGCGGGCCTCCTCTTCGGCGGCCTGATCCCGTACCTCTTCGGCGGCATCGCCATGACGGCGGTGGGCCGCGCCGCCGGCTCGGTCGTCGTCGAGGTGCGCCGGCAGTTCAAGGAGAAGCCCGGCATCATGGCGGGCACGGACCGGCCGGATTACGGCCGCGCCGTCGACATGCTGACCCAGGCCGCGATCAAGGAGATGATCGTGCCTTCGCTCCTGCCGGTGCTGGCGCCGATCGTCGCCTTCGTCGTCGCCTGGATCCTGGGCGGCAAGGCGAACGCTTTCGCGGCGCTCGGCGCGCTGCTGCTGGGCGTCATCGTCAACGGGCTTTTCGTCGCGATCTCCATGACGTCGGGCGGCGGCGCCTGGGACAACGCCAAGAAGTCCTTCGAAGACGGCTTCGTCGACGAGGCTGGCGTCAAGCATGAGAAGGGCTCCGACGCCCATAAGGCGGCGGTGACCGGCGACACGGTCGGCGACCCCTATAAGGACACCGCCGGTCCCGCGGTGAATCCGGCGATCAAGATCACCAATATCGTCGCGTTGCTGATGCTGGCGATCCTCGCGCATTGAGAGGTGCACGAGCCGAAAAAACCGACGAGGGCGGGGGAAACCCCGCCCTTTGTTTTTTAAATAGGGCGTATTCCGTGCTCAAACTCATCATTGGCAACAAGCGTTACTCGTCGTGGTCAATGCGGCCTTGGATCGCGATGAAGGAATTTGGCGTTCCGTTCGAAGAAAAGGTCGTTCCTCTCTATCGAGAGGAATCGAAAGCGGCGTTGCTCTCCTATTCGCCCTCCGGAAAGGCGCCCGTCCTGATAGACGGCGATCATAGCGTTTGGGACTCGCTCGCGATCATCGAATATCTAGCCGATCTTTGCCCGGACCTTGCGTTCTGGCCGCGCGACCGTGTTTCGCGCGCGCAGGCGCGCGCAATCGCATGTGAAATGCACTCTGGATACGCGGCTCTGCGCGGCCAGTGCCCGATGAATTTCGGTCGCGTCCCGCAGCCGATCCCACTGACGGAGGAAGCGCGCATCGACATCGAGCGCATCGACTCAGTCTGGCGTGACGCGTTGGCCCGCTCGGGCGGCCCATTTCTCTTTGGAGCGTTCTGCTCGGTCGACGCAATGTTTGCGCCTGTCGTCCAACGGTTCGACGCTTACGTTGCGCCTGTTTCTGATACGGCGCGAGCCTACATGGAACGCACAAAAGCTCTGAAATCATGGACGGAGTGGGAATTCGCCGCGCAAGGGGAGGAATGGAGATTGGAGCGATTCGAATGAGATTAAGAGTATCTTGTCGTCGCGGTCGCGGATTGAACCAAATGCGCGCTAAAATGACGTTATGACCCACCCCTTCTACTGTCTGCACACGCATGGCTTTGTCCGGGTCGCCGTCGCGACGCCGAATGTGCGAGTCGCCGATCCGGCGTACAATGTGGCGCGGACGATCGAATTGGCGCGCGACGCCGATAAGCATGGCGCCGCGCTCGTGCTGTTCCCTGAATTGGGACTGTCCTCTTATGCGATCGACGATCTTTTGCACCAGGAGGCGCTGCTTGACGGCGTCGAGACGGCGCTCGCCGACCTCGTCGAGGCGTCATCCGGCATTCATCCGCTGATCGTCGTCGGCGCGCCGCTGCGCCATCGCGGTCGCCTCTACAATTGCGGCGTCGCGATCCTGCGCGGCCGCGTGCGCGCTGTGACGCCGAAAGTCTATCCGCCGAATTATCGCGAATTTTACGAACAGCGGCACTTCGCTTCGGGCGCTTTCATCGCCGGAGAAGAGATAGAGATCGCCGGACAGCATGCGCCCTTTGGCTCCGACATGCTGCTCGAAGCCACGGATTTCCGCGGCCTCGTCATCCATATGGAGATTTGCGAGGACGTATGGGTTCCCATTCCGCCTTCGGCGCGCGCCGCGCTGGCGGGCGCGACGATGCTGCTGAATCTTTCCGCGTCAAACGCCATCGTCGGCAAATCCGACTATCGCGAAACGCTCTGCGCCGCGCATTCGGCGCGCTGCCTTGCGGCCTATCTCTATTCGGCGGCGGGGCAGGGCGAGTCGACGACCGATCTCGCCTGGGACGGCGAAGCGCTGATCTGCGAAAGGGGCGACGTGCTCGCCAAGGCGCCGCGCTTTTCCGATGAACCGCAATTGACGCTCGCCGACATCGATATCGGCCGCCTTCTCGCCGAGCGCATGCGGCAGGCCACGTTCGGGGCCTGCGCCGACGTGGAGCAGGGCGCGACGCAGTATCGCCGCATCGCGTTCGAACTTGCCCCGACCTGCGATCGCGATCTCGGTTTTCTGCGCGAAGTCGGTCGCTTCCCCTTCGTGCCGTCCGACGAAGCGCGACTGGCCGAACTGTGCTTCGAAGCGTTCAACATCCAGTCGCATGGGCTCGAACAGCGGTTGCGCGCCACGCACATAAAAAAGGTGGTGATCGGCGTCTCCGGCGGATTGGATTCAACCCAGGCGCTGCTCGTCGCGGCGACCGCGATGGACGCGCTCGGCCTCCCGCGCGAATATGTGCTGGGCTTCACAATGCCGGCCTTCGCCACCACCGAACGCACCAGGGCCAATGCCTGGCGGCTGATGCGGGCGCTTGGCGTCACGGCGCAGGAAATCGACGTGACCGCCGCCTGCAAGCAAATGCTCGTTGATATCGATCACCCGGCTGCGCGCGGCGAAGCGGTTTATGATGCAACTTACGAGAATGTTCAGGCGGGGGCGCGCACATCGCTGTTGTTCCGCCTCGCCAATCGCCATGACGCGCTTGTCGTCGGCACCGGCGATCTCTCGGAACTCGCGCTTGGCTGGTGCACTTACGGCGTCGGCGATCAGATGTCGCATTACAACGTCAATGCGTCAGTCCCCAAGACGCTTATTCAGCATCTCATCCGCTGGTGCGCCCGCGACGCCCGCTTCGGCGCGGAAACAGTGGCGGTGCTTGAAGACATTCTCGCCACGGAAATTTCTCCCGAGCTTGTGCCCGGCGAGACGGCGCAGCGGACCGAGGCGACGGTCGGGCCCTATGCGCTGCAGGACTTCAATCTTTTTTACGCGACGCGTTACGGATTCGCGCCTGCAAAAATCGCCTTCCTCGCCTGGCGCGCCTGGCGGCATGCGGCGGCCGGATCATGGCCGACGGGCGTCGCGGAGAAGGACAGAGTCGCCTATGACCTGCCGACGATCAAACATTGGCTTGGCGTTTTCGTGAAGCGCTTTTTCGAGGGAAGCCAGTTCAAACGATCGGCGCTGCCGAACGGTCCCAAAGTCAGTTCCGGAGGATCGCTGTCGCCGCGGGGGGATTGGCGCGCGCCTTCGGATTCGGTCGCGGACGCCTGGATAAGTTCGCTCGACGATATCCCATAAAGCCGACGAGCCGGCCGCTCACGCAGAACCGCCGGCTCATAAACGTTCGCGGGGGACGTCAGGCGCGCCGGAGGAGGCTGACGACGACTGAAACGGCCAGAAGCACCAGCGCGACCCAGAACAATATGCGCGCGCCTTCCACCGCAACCCCGGCGACGCCGCCGAAGCCTAGAAAGGCGGCGACAAGCGCGACAATAAGAAAGATGACCGCCCAATACAGAAGGTTGCCCATTTTAACCTCCGCTTTCGAACTCACGTCATAGAACGCGGTTATCGCCCGGATGTTCCAAAGTCGGCAGGCCAGGCGCTGAGGTGGGCGCATTGCTCAGGTCTCGACGCCGCCAAAATTGGCGTTAAAATGGTTTAAAGCATCAACGTCGCTCGCTCTTGATCAACGTCACTAGCCCTTGGACGTCATGTGCTATTCGCTTGAGGCAAGCATTACTGCTGGGCTCGGCCTGGGACTGGCCGGCTATGGCATGGTTTCGAAAGCGCTGCGCCATGACCGGCGCATGTTGCTCTTCGCTCTCTTTCCGGTGGTGTTTTCAGCCCATCAATTCGTTGAGGCCGCGGTGTGGCTCACGCGAAGCGATCCAGTCGCCGGCCAGCCGTTTCGCTATCTCTACACGCTGATCGCATTCACGGCGTGGCCCGTGCTCACGCCTTTCGCCGCCGCTTATGCAGAATCCGATCCGGAGCGAAAGCGTCTATGGCGCACCATGGGACAGGTTGGCGTCGTTTTGGACATATATCTGATTGCGAAGCTTGCTGGCGCCGACGGCATCGATCTGACGATCTATCGGCATTCGCTCGCCTATGATCCCTTGTTCGAGCGTCCGCCGCTTGTGGCCGATTTTCTGTACCTCGTGCTCACCGTGACGCCGCTCATCTTCAGCGAGCGGCGGGCGATAAATATTTTCGGCTACGCGGTTTTGCTCACCTTCTTTGTGGCGCTCGCCGCCAATCGACCGGCTTGGTATTCCGTCTGGTGTCTTGCCGCCGCGCTGTTCAGCCTGATTATCGCCCTCGCGATCGAACAGGCG